>SLMF01000096.1 GCA_007133715.1 Planctomycetaceae bacterium | reverse complement strand
TTTGGGAGCAAGACCGTTGGCAGCTGGATGGTTCGGCCCAATTAGCCATCGGGGGGACGCGGCAGAAGGTGGAGATCGACGGCAGCACGCAGGCGAGTGTCGGAGGTGTGGCGGGCACCCCACTGGACGAGGGCTTTCTTGCCCAGGCCTCGAACATCGGTACCCATCGCCGCACCCGCACCGATCTGATTCCGGAGTTTGCGGTCAGTGCGGGGTATATATTCACACCCCAATTACGCTTGCAGGCCGGTTATCGGCTGCTGTTCTGGCCGCGGGTGGTACGGATTGGGGATGCGATCGATCTTACCCGCAGCCCTGGCGACCCAACTCCCCCCGATTTCAGCTTCCGCGACTCCAGCTATTGGGCACAAGGGCTGAATGTGGGCTTGGACTACCGTTGGTAGTTATCCGCAGGATCGGTCCACCCAGCACGCACATCCGGTACCAACGCGCATTCTGGCATTGCCTGCCGGTTTTCATCCGTGCGTTTGCGGGCTAGAATACTCGCAGCCATGAAAACCTGCCCTCTCACCGTCACCCTCCCTGTTTCGCTTGCATTCCTGGGAGTCATCCTTCTTTCGATCTGGGTCACGGTCGCGCCGTCGACCCAGTTCGACCCGCGGCTGCCGGGTGAGGATGGCACCCCGCAAGCGGTTTCGGAAAGCGATCGTAGCGAGCTTATCGCGGGCGAGCCGATCGTTGGGGTCGGGGTCCCGGCCGATCTGGCGGGCAGTTGGCCCGGTTTCCGGGGTCCGCAACGGGACGCGATTTACTACGACGGGACGTCTTTGGCACGAGAATGGCCGGATGGCGGCCCCCCGGTGTTATGGCGAGTCGAAATGGGTGAAGGGTATGCCGCCGCTGCCATCGAGAACGGACGGGTGTACGTGTTGGATGTCGAGGTTCCGGAGCCCGACGGGCCCGGCACGGCGGATGTGCTCCGTTGTTTGTCTTTGGCCGATGGTCAGGAGATCTGGCGTAACAGCTATCCGAACCCGATTACCCGGAATCACGGGATGTCGCGGACGATTCCTGCCTTGTATCAGGATGCCGTGATCACGTTGGGCCCTCGCTTGGATGTGGGCTGCTGGGATGCGGAGACGGGCGAGTCGCGGTGGCTGTTCAGCATGGTAGAACGTTATGGTTCGGAGGAGCGGCAGTGGTATGCCGGTCAGTGCCCGTTGGTGGACGAGGGGCGCGTGATTCTGGCCCCCGGTGCTCCGGACGCGTTGCTTGTGGCCTTGGACTACCAGACGGGTGAGGAGATCTGGCGGACGCCGAACCCGCGGGGTTGGAGGATGACCCACAGCTCGATCATGCCGATGGAACATGCGGGCCAGGCGATGTACGTATATTGCGGCACGGGCGGGACGGTGGGGGTCGCGGCCGAGGATGGGCGCATTCTCTGGGACGAGACGTCCTGGCGGGAGAATTTCGCGACCAGTCCCTCGCCGCTGGTGCTGCCCGGCGGCCGGATCTTGTTGAGCAGCGGCTATGGGACGATCGGGGCGATGCTGCTGCAGTTGACGGAGGAAGACGGCGACTGGCGGGTCGAAGCGGAGGCCCATTTGGACCGCGGCGATTTCAATTCGGAACAACAGACTCCGATTTTGTACGAAGGTCATATTTACGGCATTCGCAAACATCGCGGGGGCCAGTTGGTCTGCCTGGACTTGGACGGCCAGGAGGTGTGGAACAGCGGTGCGGATCGCTTCGGGCATGGTCCCTATATGATTGCCGACGGGTTGATTCTGGCTTTGGAGACGAATGGCGAGTTGGTCGCCGCGGAGGCGACGAGCGAAGGTTATCGGCCGGTGTGGCGTTTTACGGTATTCCCGGATGGTTATGAGGCGTGGGGGCCGATGGCGATGGTCAGCGGTCATTTGGTGGTGCGGGACATTCGCCAGATGGCCTGCCTGGATCTGCGGAGCAACTGACGGAGGCGAGCCGATGGCGGGCAAGGCGAGGAAGGTTCAGCGTGGCGAGTTGCATCGTCCGCCGGGTGTGGGCGGGATGTCGGGGGTGCTGGCCTTGCTGCTGGCCGCCACCGCGGTGATCGGCTTGGTGGCCGTGCTGCGGGTGGATAACTGGGGCGAGCGAGGCAGTGGTTTGTCGGAGCGTTTCGAGTTCAGTTTCGAAGAGTTGCTGACGGTCGATCCCGAGTTGGTGGGTTACCGTGAGACGGGTCAGGTGGAAGTCCCGTTGTCTTCGGTTCGTGCGTTGGCGGCGGTGCCGGGGGGCGGTTGGCTGGTGTCCGGGGAGGGAGCGATTCTGGGTTTCGACGCCCAGGGGGCTTCGACCGTCCGGATCACGGTCACGGGCGAACCGACGTGTTTGGCGGTGGCGGGTGAGGACCATACCTACCCGGGCCGGATTTACGCGGGGATGCCGTCGGGGGTGGAACGGTTTGCTCCCGGGGGCGAGTCGCAGGGAATGTGGACCGCGGGCCTGGACGAGAACAGCCGATTGACTTCCCTGACCGTATTCGAGGGCAGTGTGCTGGCCGCCGATGCGGGGAACCGTGTGGTGTTGCACTGGGATGCGGAGGGCCAGTTATTATCGGTGATCGGCCGCCCGGATCCGAGCCGCAACATTCGCGGCTTTACGGTTCCCAGTGGTTTTTTCGACGTGGCGATGTTTGCTGACGGGGTGTTGCGGGTGGCGAACCCGGGCGCTCGGCGAATCGAAGCGTACACGTTGGAAGGCGACTTTTTGGGCGAGTGGGGCGAGGCTTCCGCGGCGATCGAGGGCTTTTTCGGCTGCTGCAATCCCAGTCATTTCGCGATCTTGTCGGATGGCCGGTTCGTGACCGCAGAGAAAGGGATCCCGCGTGTGAAGATCTATAGCGAACAGGGCCAGTTGGAGACGGTGGTGGCCACGCCGGAGCAACTGTCGCCCCGGCTGTTGGCGAGCCGCGCGTTCCGCGAGGACCAGACGACCGCCGTGCTGGGGGTTGCCGCGGATGCGGCGGATCGGATCCTGGTGCTGGACGCGCTCCAGCGGAGCGTGCGGATTTTCGAGCCGCGAGGAGGGTCGAGCGATGCGACGTGAACGTGCCGCCTGGCGAGGTGGCGAGTCGGAGTTTATCTCAGCTGCCGGGGGCGTGGAGACGGTGTCTGCCTCGCGGCGGGAGTGGTTTCGCAGTGCGGCGCGCACGGTGCTGCTGGGCGGGTTCGCCCTGATGTCGGGCCGGCTGTTGCTGCGGAGCGACGCCTGCCCGCGTCGCGTTCCTTGCCAGCGTTGTGGTTTGCTGACGGCATGCGAGCTGCCGCAAGCTCGGTCGGCCCAGCGGGAACGGATGGGGAGGATGTGATGCCGGAAGCAGGTCGAACGGATCGGCGGGGATTTCTGGCGGACGCCTTGCGGACGTCGGGCGGTTTCGCCTTGGTCGGCGCCGGGGGATTTCTGGTTGGCCGACGCGGTCAAGAGGAATTGCAGGTCTGGCAACTGGACCCGGACAAATGCACGGCGTGTGGCAATTGTGCGACGTATTGCGTGCTGGATGTCTCGGCCGTCAAATGCGTGAATTGCTTTGACATGTGCGGCTTCTGCGATATCTGCACCGGCTATTTCGAGACGAACTACTGGTCGCTGGACACGGCGGCGGAGAACCAGTTGTGCCCGACGGGGGCGGTGATCCGCCGTTTTGTGGAAGAGCAGTCGGGTCAGCGGTTTTACGAGTACACGATCGACGGCCCGCTGTGCATCGGCTGTGGCAAGTGCGTCAAGGGCTGTGCCCTGATGAACGGTTCGATGTACTTGCAGGTGGAGCATGATCGTTGTGTGAACTGCAACGAGTGTGCGATCGCCACGGCCTGTCCGGCGGAGGCGTTTTACCGGATTCCGGCGAACCAAGTGGAGATCGTCAAGCAATCGGCGATCGGGGTGCTCGAGCGGCGGGGTCGCCAGCAGTTGCGCGAGGCGGACGAGGATCCGCAGTTGCGGGAAGAGGGCGAAAGCCTGTTGGCGCGGGCGGCTGTCCAGCGGCAGTGGCGTGCTCGCCAGGCGGGATGGGACGCCCGGCAGCAGGGGGAGGAGGCGCCGCGTGGTAGCTAGGGAAAGGCTGGCCCCGTTGCGCGGGCGTATCCGTCGTGCATCCGCCCTGCTGTCATGGGCGGCATGGGGCACGGCGTTGGCCGCGGTTCCCGCCCGGGCCAGCGACATCATTCCGGTACCGGATTTCACGGACTATCGGGTGCCGATCTCGGTGCCGCCGGCGGTCGAGCATCCGGGTTGGGAGTGGTTGTCGGTGCTGCTGCTGGCCTTGGCTTTGTGTCTGGCCTCGTACCTGGCTCTGGCCCGCCGTTCGCGTCGCGGGGTGTATGCCTTGACCGTGGCGTGCCTGCTGTGGTTCGGTTTTTTTCGCGAGGGCTGTGTCTGCCCGATCGGTGCGATTCAGAACGTGGCCCTGGCCCTCGGCGATCCCGGCTATGCTCTGCCGGCTTCGGTACTGTTGTTTTTTCTGCTGCCGGTGGTGTTCACGCTATTTTTCGGGCGTACGTTTTGTGCCGCGGTGTGCCCGCTGGGCGCGGTCCAGGAGGTGGTGGCGGTGCGGCCGGTCCAGGTGCCGCGGTGGCTGGACCATGGTCTGGGTCTGATCCCCTTTTTCTACTTGGGCTTGGCGCTGTTGTATGCCGCCACGGCCACCGGGTTTGTTGTCTGCCGCTATGATCCGTTCGTGGCCATATTTCGGTTGAGCGGCAATTTCAACATGCTGGTTTTCGGAGCGGCCGTGGTTTTGATCGGGGTGTTCGTCGGTCGGCCGTACTGCCGGTACCTGTGCCCGCTGGGGGCGGTGTTGGCGGTCTGTTCGCGGGCGTCCAAATGGCACGTGCGGATCGCACCGACCGAATGTACTCGCTGCCGTCTGTGCGAATCCAGTTGTCCTTACGGAGCGATTGAGTTGCCGACGCGGCCGCTGCCCAGCCGCATGCGGCCGGCCGCCCGCACCCGGCTGGCGACCGCACTCGGTTTGGCTCCCCTGCTGGTCTTGGCCGGCGTTTTGGTGGGCGGGCTGCTGGCCTTGCCCCTGGCCCGCCTGCACCCCGAGGACCGCTTGGCCGAACGCGTGCTCCGGGAGGATCAGGGGCTGGTCGAGGGCACCACGGATGCCAGCGAAGCGTTCCGCAACACGGGGCGTCCGGTCGAGGAGCTGGTGGCGGACGTGCTGGCGATCCGCGCCGGCTTCCGCCTCGGCGGACGCTGGCTGGGCGCTTGGATGGGGCTGGTGGTCGGACTCAAATTGATCGCCCTGACCGTCCGGGGCAAACGCGAGGATTATCTGCCGGACCGCGGACGCTGTGTGTCGTGCGGCCGTTGCTACAAGTACTGCCCCGAAGAGCAGATGACCTTGGGAGACCTGCGCGAGCAGGCGGAATGGGAGTCGGCAGAGACAGCGGAGGTGGCTTCGCCATGATGACACGGCGCGAACATCGTGTATTGGCGCGGCGCATGGCGGTGGTCAGCGGGGCGTTATCGGCGGCGATTGTACTGCTGCTGTTGGTGGACTTCGCCACCCGGGCATCCTGGGATCCCTTGAATTCACCGGATTTCGTGGCGTTAAGGGTCCGGCTGATGGAAGATCCGCAGGACGAGAGTGCTCGGGACGCGCTGCGCGAGCTGGACCGTCAGATGCGGGAAGCCTATTTCGATCGCCGCCGGTTTACCGCGTGGGGCGGCTGGCTGCTGCTAGGTACGGCCAGCCTGTGTTTGCTGTTCGGCAAGCGGGCGGTCACACTCCGCCGCCCGTTGCCCGATCCGCAGGAGGTGGAGGAGGACCAGGAAGATCCGGACCTGCGCGAGTTGCGAGCCGCGACTTGGTGTGTGGCGGCGGTCGGAGGCTCGGCGGTCGTGCTGGCCGTGGTGCTGGCTGCCGGGTTCCGCACGGTCCTGCCGTCCGATCTGCGGGAGTGGGCCGAAGCGGAATTGGCGGAAACGGCCAGGCCCGAGTTGGAGCCGGAGGTGGTGGAGCCGGAACCGGAGGCGGAGCCGGGTCTGATCATCGCCTCGACGGACGGCCTGCCGGAATTGCCGCCGGGCTATCCG
>SLMF01000623.1 GCA_007133715.1 Planctomycetaceae bacterium | reverse complement strand
TGAAGGGGGAGCGAGACGGGCGAAGTAAGTGTTTGGACCGTAGCCGCGATCAGCTCCCCTTTCTGCTCTATATGGCGGAGCTTCTTTTGGATGTGTGAAATGCGCACCCCCAATGGTGTCATTACAATCGCCGCCACCCCGCTCCCAGTTCGACGACCCCTTGCCATACCCCGCGTCCGGCCTGGACGCACTCCACCCCTCCGCGTAGAATCCGCCAACCCGGCGGCAGACCTCGCCATCGCCCTCCTGCGGATCACGATCGCCGATCCGCTTCCTCGGAGATCGGCGGCGAGACGGTTGGTCTTTGGCCGTTGTCGGCGGCCGCTTGTCGATGAACTTGATACACTGCCGGATCGGCCAGGCGAGTGAGCCCACGTCGCCGTCGCGGCCACATCCGCGAAGAATCCGCGAACCCGGCGGCAGCCGCCCCTCGCCGCCGCGGCCTGCGGATCACGATCGACCGTCCCGCTTCCTCGGAGGAGTGAGCCCACGTCACCATCGCCACCCCATCCCCGAAGAATCCGCGAACCCGGCGGCAGCCGCCCCTCGCGGCCTGCGGCCTGCGGATCACGATCGACAATCCGCTTCCTCCCAGGTCGGCGGCGGGACGGGTTGTTCTTCGGCCGTGGGTGGCGGTCGGTTCGCGCAGAACCGCGGACGTACGGGGTCGTGGTCTGGCGAGGAATCGCCAATTCTGCCACAAAAAAGGGGAATCAGGCGTCCCATTAGCGCACAAGCATTCACGTGCATGCTTATGTCGTCAGGATTCGAGCTGAGCAGAGCTTCCCGGCAAAACCGGGTACGTACGCGGTTCTGCATCCCGCACTTACGGATGGAAAATCGAGATAGGCCAAGCTGTCGCGACGTGGGCGGGGTCAGGGGCGTAGTCCGTGGCCGCCGTGGGCCCGACGCGGCCGTTCTTCCGGGCGGTGAACTGCGACCACGACTTGGTGAGTCGGTCCGCAGGGCGAGACGTCGAACGAGCGGCATGCGGTGGCACAAATGGGGGTCGAGTTGGTAGTGGTAGGACGCGTCCAGGCGACGTCAAAGGCAGGATTTGCGCCCCGGATCGGTCCTGAGAGGAACCTGTATTTCACCGCGTCAGGTAGACTTTCGCAGCAGATTCAGCCACAAAGGACGCTCGTACCCGTAGCACTACGGATTGAAAATGCCTCCCCCAGAAAAAAATTCGGCCCAAGGGTATTGAAATTGGTTTACCATATGAGTAAACTGTTTTAAGGTGCCCACGCAGGCTGTTGAGTCGCTGACGTCAACCTGGTCTTACGGGGCCGGCGAGTTTGGAGGACGAAAAGCATGAACGAGTATCGAGAGTTCCGAGACCGGCGCATCGTGCAATTCGCAAGTTACCTGCGGCTGATGCGCAGACGCCAGCAGGATATCGCGTCTGGACCCAGCTTCATCATCTTTTCGGAAAGCGGAAGGGATCGCGGCCCGGACACGTCGGTCTTGGACAGGTCCCGCGCGGCCGCTGTGCCGATCGGCCTCAGCCTGCACGGTGGCCTCGATTGCGGAGACCCGTTCGACGTTTTGGTCGGGGAGTTTCCGGGACAACCTCCGGAGGATGGCTACGAACCTGACAATTCACACCGCTTCATCCAATTCAGCTTCAACCCCCGTTACTTCGACATCGACTTGCCCAATACAACGCTTTACCGGCCGGAAGCTGCTGAGATCCTGGCCTGCCGGCCCGGGTTTTTCTACGTCAAGAACCGCCGTCAATTCGAGCATCCGGCGGAGCAGGTGCCTGAATTCGCCCCGGTGCGTCGGGTCTACGTGTACGGCGACGACCGGGCCGCGGCCGAGGACATGGCGTTCATCTGGTTCGACGTCTGGAAATTCCCGGTGGACTGGCGATTCTTCGTCACAGCCGCCGCCTTTCACGAGGATACCGAATGGGAATCGGATTGGCCCTTGGATGTGGACTCCGTCGTGACGTGTGACTGAGGGTGTATCCGAGGAAAAACACGGTCTGCGTATTACTTTCTATTTACACGTTAGGTAAAACGAAAATGGGGCGGCTCGGATCATGCAAATCGGGTTGATCAACCGCGACGTGGCAACGTTGTGCAATTCGCAGGACAAGATGCGCAGGACGCTGGGTGCCCGTCGTGCAGACCGGCTGCGGCAGCGCCTGACGGAATTGCTGGCAGCAGAGACGCTGGAGCAGTTTGGCCGTCTGCCCGGGCCGGGGTGTCACGAACTGAACGGGCAACGCCGAGGCCAGTTGGCTGCCCGTTTGGATGACAAGTGGCTGCTGATCTTCGCACCGGCCGGCAGGCCCTCGCCAGCCAAGCGTGGCGGTCGGCTGGATTGGTCGCGAGTCAGGAAGATTACGATTTTGGAAGTGACGAATGTTTTGTGAGAGCCGAATCCAATGACAAAACGAATTCAAATACGGCGAGTGTCCGTTCCGTATTCGCCCGATGATGCCGTACCACCCGGTCGCACCTTGCAAGAGACGCTGGACGCCCTGCAGATGGACCAGCGGGAGTTGGCCGAGCGGACGGGACTGTCGGTCAAGCACGTCAATCAAGTCATCAAGGGCGTCGCCACGCTGACTCCCGACACGGCAATCCGGCTGGAGCGTGTGACCGGTGTCCCCGCAACTTTCTGGAACAACCTGGAAGCGAACTACCAGACGCATCAGATGCGTGCCACCCATCGCGGCCAGTCGCGGGAGCCAAGCGTCTTGGCTTGGCTCAAGAACATCCCCACCAAAGAATTGATCAGTCGCGGCAAGATCTCTGGGGCGGGGAATTCCACCGCACTGTTGGAAGAAGTGTTGCGGTTCTTCGGCGTAGCCAGTGTCGAAGCATGGAAAGCCGGTTGGGAAAAACCGCAGTTCGCGTTCCGCAAGTCGCCTGCGTTCGAGGGCCAGAAGGGAGCGATGGCGACTTGGCTGCGGCTGTGCGAATTGGCCGCGGTCGAGATGGACTGCAAGCCGTTCGCCAAGAAGAAGTTCCAGGCAGCCCTGCAACAGATCCGCGCGCTGACCGTGTCGGAGCCTGAGGTGTTCATCCCCGCCATCCAGTCCTTGTGCCGGGAAGCCGGCGTGGCGGTCGTGTTCGTGCGCGAGATCCAAGGCGCTCCGGTCAGCGGTGCGGCCAAGTGGCTGTCGCCGCGCAAAGCCATGCTCGGGCTCAATCTGCGCGGCAAGGTCAACGACCGATTCTGGTTCAGCTTCTTTCACGAAGCCGGACACCTGCTGCACGACAGCAAGAAAGAAACGTACATCGACGTGCATGCCGTCGACGATCCTCGCGAGCAGCGGGCCAATCAGTTCGCCGCCAACTTCCTGATCCCGCCCGCCAAGGCCGGAGAACTGGCCGATCTGAGAACCGCCGACGACGTAGAGTCCTTCGCCCGCCAACTGGGCATCGCCCCAGGCATCGTAGTCGGCCGCCTGCAGCACGATGGTACCATCCCGTACAGCCAATGGAACGGACTGAAGAAGAAATTGAAGTGGAGCGATCATGTATGAATCCAAAACCGGAGATATTGAAGGCTTGATTGTTTCGTCTTTTATCTATTAGTGACAGGAGATTTGCCATGTCCAAGAAAGCCAAAACGCGAACCTTGAAGAAAGTCGGGCGGCAGAAAACGCCTGTGGCCCGTGTGTCTGCCGATTGTCCAGCCCCCCGCTCAGCATGGTTTGTATTTGGATCAAACGAATCGTTGTTGACCAACGCCGATCTGTTCGAGCGGGGAGGAAAGGTACATTGGACCGCGCCCATGAACGCCGAAATCGGCGACATCGTGTTCTTCTACTTCATTAGCCCCGAGCAATCCGTTCATTTTATGGCGAGAGTCGCCTCTCAACCAGTTCGTAAGTTGTGGAATCGAGGCGGATATCAATACTGGGCGGATTGCGATTCGATGATCCGGATCGAGCCGATTCACCTAACGGAGATCCGTGAGACATTCGGCGAAAAACGGCTCTTGGTATATGCCAAGGGTGGCATGTACATTCGCCCTGACTTTGCGAATCGGCTAATCGAGAAAACGCACGCGAAATGCTGGAGTTCAAAACCAGATCCAGACAAAGTACTGCGACGAGTGGGGGGAAGGACGGAGTTGGGACAACCGAACTCGATAACGCTCGATGGATTGCGGGAACTCGCCTCAGCAGATTTTATGGCTGAAGCAGAGGTCGAGTACCACGTGCTAGAGCCGCTGTTCCGGCTCGCTCAAATCGGACAACGGTCGATAATTCGCAAGTTGGACTTGCCCAAGCGTAAGACGGCTGACTACGCAGTCATTGAAACAGGTGCTTCTACGGCAAAACGTCGCAGGCAGAAGGTGCTTTGCATCATCGAAGCGAAACTCAATTTAGGAAAACGCAACAACTGGGCCAAGAACCGCCACGTGAAACAAGCGAGAGAATATGCCAAGATGTGCAAGGCCCCGGGATTTGTTGTGATGGACCGCGATCGGTTCGTCTGTTTTCGCACGCGGGACAAGCTTCCGTGTCTTGTGCTGGATCGGGCGAGTCTGGACAGAAACGGGTTGTTTGCGTTGCGAGCCCATCTTCTGAATGAGCAGGCGGCCCGCCCGATTGTTCGGCCGGACCATCCACTTCCAAGACGAATCGCCGCTAACGAGGGAGCTGACTCATGATGCCCGGAAACTGGAATCTCTCAGCGGAGCAGCAGCAAGTGGTCGCACATCGTGGGCAACACCTGCAGGTGGTCGCTTGCGCAGGATCGGGCAAGACGGAAGCGGTGTCCCAGCGGGTGGCGGCCTTGATTCTCGAGGACACGCCACCCGACGGGATCGTCGCCTTTACGTTCACCGAACGCGCGGCTGAGAGTCTGAAATCCCGCATCCTGCAACGGGTGGCGGACAAGCTGGGCGACGCCGCGCTCGATAGGCTCTCGCCCATGTTTGTCGGCACCATCCACGCGTATGGCTTTCGGTTGTTGCAGGATCACGTGCCGGAGTACGCCGACTTCGAATTGCTTGACGAACATCGCTTGACGGGCTTGCTGTGTCGGGAACACAAGAATCTGGAATTGACGGCGTTGCACAAAGAAAAAAGGGTGTTCGCGTCGATCGGTGTCTTTCTACGCCATCTGGATGCCATCGAAAACGAACTGATTTCGCCGGAAGCGTTGGCGGGCAGACCGATTGGCGAGATCTACGCGCGATTCTGCAAGATGTTGCGCCGGTACCATTTCTTAACTTTCGGCCAGATGATCAGCGCCGCCGTTCAAGCGTTGGAACGTTGTGAGGTGTTCAATGCGGTGCATGGCAAGTTGCAGCACCTGATCGTCGATGAGTACCAGGATATCAACCCGGCTCAGGAACGTCTGATCAAACGGCTCACCCGCCGGCCTGTCCAGTTGTGCGTCGTCGGAGACGACGATCAGGCCATCTACCAGTGGCGCGGATCAACGGTCGAGAACATCCAAACGTTTGTCCGGCGCCATCGAGCCCAGATGCAAACGTTGTTGACCAACTACCGCTCGCGGCCGGGAATCATCGAAGTGGCCAACGAGTTCGCGGAAACGATCGATCCCGGACGGCGACGCGCGAAGCCGATGCTGCCGCACCGGTACGTCAGCGAGCCGGCCGTACAGGCATGGTCGGCCGAAACACCGGACGACGAGGCCAGGGTGATCGCGGATACGATTATCGGGCTCAGCTCGCGGGGTTATCGCTTCCGGGATATGGCCATCCTGCTACGGTCGGTGAAGACATCAAGCGCGCCAATCGTCCGGGCGCTTCAAGACAAGGGCATTCCAGTCCGCTGCGGCGGGCGCAGCGGTCTCTTTCAACAGCGGGAGATCCAGACGCTCGGCATGATCTATGCCTGGCTCTCGGGCAATTCCTGGCACTCCGAACCAAATCAAGAAAGCGAAGAGATAGACATCAAGTCGCTCGTGGCATGCTTGGAAGCTGCGTTCGGCGTGCGTCGGCCGACGGTCGACAAGCTCAGACGGCATCTGCTGGCGTGGCAACGGCAAGTCGACGGCGACACTCCGGCCAATCTCGTTCGCGACTACTACTCGCTGCTCAGGCTGCTGGGCGTGTACCGGTGGAATCT
>SLMF01000533.1 GCA_007133715.1 Planctomycetaceae bacterium | reverse complement strand
TTTCAAGAAAACAACTTTGTGTACACCGGTTGCCGAGACGAGATCGAAATCACGCTGTTCGAAAACAACTATGTGGTCAAGCCGGCAGGCGACGTATGGGAAGCCACGGTGGTCTACCTGATTCGCCGCCAGGGCGAGCTGGAAATCCACAGCGGGCGCTGCCGCGGCGGCCTGTTCCCCCTGGCCACCTGGCACACGCTCTTCGAGCAGGCAGGCTTGGAAGTTTTGCAGGAGACGCTCTCGGACGACACGTACGATCGTTTCTTGATGAACCAAGGCAAATACCGGCTGCGGAGGTTTGTCTGCCGCTACAGTGGCCAGTAATCACATCCCGCGTAAGAGCCGTTCCGTTTTCCGGAATCACCGTTGACGTGAAACGGCGCCGAGCGACAATAGAGACTGTGCCCGGCTTGTTTGACAGGCAACCGGCCTCACGGAATTTCACCCGCCCGACTCGCCCCCTGCCATTGAGGGTCCTTCGATGAGAACTGTGATCTGTACCGGATTGTGTCTGCTGTGCTTGGCCGTTTTGCCTGTCCGGGCGGAGCCGCCGGGAGCCGGGTTCGAGCCCGTGACTTCCGGGATTATGAAGGACGGGACGGCTGCGAAGCAATTGACCATCGACCTTCAGGGGGCCCGCGATTTGTACTTAGTGGCGACCTATGGTGGGGACAGTCACGACTACGATCAAGCCATTTGGGCCGATCCGGTGCTCTACGACGCCGAGGGCAACGCGGAGGATCTGACGGCTTGGACCCCCACTCGTGTCCAGGTCGGTTGGGGCCGTTTGAACGTGAACCGGGATCATCAAGGCCGCCAGCTTTCGATTGCGGGCAGGACTTTCGAGCGGGGTTTCTGGGCCCACGCGCCGTCGCTGCTGCACTTCGAACTGGATGGCCGTTACGAGCAGCTGACGGTGTGGGTTGGCCTGACCACGGGCGCGATCCGCGGGACGGTGGATTTTCAGGTGATGAGCACGGCCCCGCCGATGCCCAGCCGTGAGGAGTATGTGGGCCCCTCGCGTCCGGCCGCTCCGGCGGTGCCCGAGTTGCCGCCCGCGGCCGAATCGCCGCATGTGCTGCACGCCGAAGGCGCGGCGCGGCTGAGGGAGGCGGGCATCGACCAATTGGTGTTTGTGCGGCGTTACACGTTGAGCGCCGATCACGTCTATACGGAGCATGTCAACAGCCGCTGGATGCCCGGCGGCGGCTTGTGTGTGCTGGACCTCGAGACCGGAGAGATTCGCGAGTTGGCTACCGAGCTGACCCGCACCGGTGTCGTCAACCGCTTTGACGTGTCCTTCGACGCGCAACGGATTGTCTTCGATTTCAAGCCCGCGCCTCACGAGGGTTACGAGTTATGGGAGGTGAACGTCGACGGTACGGGGCTGCGCCAGTTGACGTCGGCGCCGGAGAACGAGCCGGAGCTGCGAGCCCGTTTTCGCCGCGGCCACGGCACCAACGACATGCAGCCCTGCTACCTGCCCGATGGCGGGATCGCCTTTATCAGCACCCGCGCCCACTACAGTGTGCTGTGCGATGCCGGGGACAACTTTACGGTCACCAACCTCTTTCGCATGGACGGCGACGGCAGCAACATGCGGCCCTTGACCAACAGCCCCTTGAACGAGCAGAGTCCGGTGATGCTGCCCGACGGCCGGATCCTGTATCATCGCTGGGAGTACCTGGACAAATCGGCGGGCAACATCAAGAGTTTGTGGGCCATGAATGCCGACGGCAGCGGATCGGTCGAGATCTACGGCAACGATATCGCCTTTCCCGAAACCCTGATCTACGGCCGCCCGATCCCCGATGCACCGGGCCAGATCGTCATGCTGGGCGCCTCGCACTGCTGCCCTAACAATGCGATGGGGACGGTGATCAAGATCGACCGCAACGACAACATCCGTTCGCCCGAGACGATGCAGTTCATCACCCGCGATATCCATGCCCTGCATCACAACGGGTTTCACTTTTTGGATGACGAGGGCAACTGGGTTCACGACCGGCACGGGACAGCGGGCCGGTTGTTCAAGGATCCCTACCCGATCCACGAAGACCTGTATCTGGTTTCTCACAAGCCGAAAGGTTTGAATTGGGGGGATCCGACGGGCTACGAACTCTGCCTGCTGGACGGTGAAGGTCGCACGACGCCGCTGTTCACCGATGAGCGTGTTTCGGTCTGGCATCCCTATCCGTTGCAGCCGCGTGCGGTGCCGCCGATCGTCACCACGGCCCGTGATGACGAGTTGGCCGAGCGGGGCTTGGCCCGCGGGATGGTCACGGACATCTACGCCGGGATGGAGGAGGTAGAGCGCGGCAGTGTCCATTACCTTCGGATCCTGGAACAATTGGGCCGGCCCTGGGCGGCGCGCAAGACCTGGAACGACCGTCGCGGCCATGCCCATTCGGTGATCGGCGACGGCACCTTGGGTGTCAAGGTCCAGCACGGCATCGTGCCCGTCGAACCGGATGGCTCGGCCAACTTCTATGTGCCCGCCATGCGGAACATCTACTTCCAGGCCCTGGACGAAAACTACATGGCGGTCCAGACCGAACGGACCTACGTGAACTACATGCCCGGCGAGTCCCGCGGTTGCGTCGGCTGCCACGAAACACCCAACGCCACCATCGCTCCCTTGAACCGCCTGCCGCTGGCCATGCTCCGCGAACCGTCCTCGCCGCAACCGCAGCCGGGTGAAGACGTGGCGGGCCGCGTCTTCGATTACGACCGCCAGATCCAGCCGATCTGGGATCGCCACTGCATCGAATGCCATAACGACCAGCTGGCCGAGGGCGGTCTGAACTTGACCGGCGAACCGGCCGGTGAATTCAGCACCTCCTACAACCAGTTGCTCGCGCTCAGCCGGTCCGAGAAACAGACCTTTGGCTTCCGCAGCCCGCG
Organism: Planctomycetaceae bacterium; assembly: GCA_007133715.1. Taxonomy (GTDB): domain Bacteria; phylum Planctomycetota; class Planctomycetia; order Pirellulales; family Pirellulaceae; genus SLMF01. Next base: position 3,176 of record SLMF01000533.1, on the reverse strand, counting down.
AAACGAGGACGCGGCCTCCCTGGGGCAGGATGCCATGCAGTACCTGCCACCCTACACGCTCGGCTCCCACACCAGCACCCTGGTGGCTTTGCTCAGCGGCGGACGGGTGACGCTGCGGGATCCGCGGCTCCAGCAATACGTCGACAACTTGCAGGAAGCCCATGCAGGGGTCGTGCTGTCCGAAGCCGAATGGGTGCGCCTGGTCAACTGGGTCGATGTGAACGTGCCCTTCCATCCTTCCTATTGGGGCCGCTTGAAAGCCGAGTACCAGGGCCATCCCAACTTCCGGCCGGAAATCACGTTGGAACAAGCTCAAAAGCGTGAGGTGCCGGAAGCCGTGCGCCAAGCCGAATTGCTGGGCGAGGAATTGCTGGCGAAGGAGGCAGGTCGTTGAGACACTCCTTATTGATCCTGGCCGCCGCCGCGCTGTGCGGGACGGCTCGGGCGGAACCACCCGAAGCTGGCCAGCCGCCAAACGCCGTGGTGCCGGCGACGGACGGCGAACCGGCGGCCGAGTTGCTGGTGGGCGCTTACTACTATCCCTGGTACGCCGCCCCGCGTGCCCGGCGCGACGGTTCGACCGACCGTCTCGGCTGGATGCGGCAAGCAGTCCGCGGACGCCTCGTGCCCCCCCAATTGCCGCTGCTGGGCGTTTATGACAGCCGGGATGCCGAGCTGATTGGCCAGCATCTGGCCCAAAGTGTTGCCGCGAACATCCGTTTCTGGGCGGTCAGCTGGTGGGGACCGGGTGGGCGCGAGGATCGGACGCTCCGCGAACAGATTCTGCCCCATCCCGACAGCGGCAAACTGCAATACGCCGTGCTGTACGAATCGACCGGGCGGTTGGGTTCCTTCGACGAACCCGATTACTCCCGCCTGCTCTCCGATTTCGCGTACCTGTCGGAACACTACTTCTCCCATCCTGCCTATCTCCACATCGACGGCCGCCCGGTTGTCTTCATCTACCTGACGCGTGTGTACTTCCGCAACCGCGGCCAGCGGGAGCTGCAAGACCTGCGGTCCCGATTTCCCCAGCTGTATCTGATCGGCGACGAGGTATTTGGACCTCATTATCGCTCGGAGTATGCCGAACCCTGGGATGCGGTGACCGCCTATGACGTGTATGGCCAGTCGCTCAAGCTGGACGGCGCCACGCGTCAGGCCTTGGACCGGCTGGATGCGGTGTACGCCTCGGCCCGTCAGGCGGCTCACGCCGCGGGGACCGCTTTCGTGCCGGCCGTCAGCCCGGGCTACAACGACCGCGCCGTGCGGGAAGGTCATCCCGGCCGCCCCCGCTATTTCACCGACGTCCCGGACTCGCAAGAAGGCGATGTGTTTCGAAGGGCCATTCGCCAATGTGGCTGGAAACATCGGGATCCCGCCGCTGCGAACATGATGATGGTCACCTCGTTCAACGAATGGTACGAGGACACGCAAATCGAACCCACTGCCGGCGAAGGACCGACCACACGCCAGGACGATTCGCCCTCCGCCGATTTCTTCACGCACGGCGATGCCTATCCGGACTACGGCACCCTGTATCTGGAGATCCTGCGCGAAGAAACCACGCGTTCCGGGGCATCCGATCGACCGCATGCTCGATGAATTTCACCCTGAACACGGAGAGCTTGTCTCGTCCGTGCTCAGCATGTTCCGCTACCGGCTTTCCGTCCACCAGCAGAGAGCAAGCGGCTGCCTCCTGCCAATCCATCTTGCAAAGGACCCTGTCACATGAACCGAACATCCGCATGTACCGCCGCACTCGTCTTGCTTGCCGTTTCTGCCGCCTCGGCGGACCCTGGCTCCACGCTCCGGGAAGCCTTTCAGGATCATTTCCTGATCGGTGCGGCGCTGAATGCGTCCCAGTTTGCCGAGACGGCCCCGGCCCGCCAGGATCTGATCACTTCTCAGTTCAACACGCTGACCGCCGAGAACGTCATGAAATGGCAGCCGATCCATCCCCGGCCTGGCCAATACCATTTTGCGGCAGCCGACCGTTTCGTGGCCTATGGCGAGCGGCACGACATGTTCCTTGTCGGCCATACCCTGGTGTGGCACTCGCAAACGCCCTCCTGGGTGTTCCAGGATGACTCGGGCAACCCGCTGGATCGCGCAGCCCTGCTCGAGCGGATGCGCGAGCATATCCATACGGTTGTCGGGCGATACCGGGGTCGAGTCCACGGCTGGGATGTGGTGAACGAAGCTCTGAACGAAGACGGTTCGCTCCGCGACTCGCCCTGGCGACGGATTATCGGCGATGATTACCTGGAACATGCCTTCCGGTTTGCCCACGAAGCGGACCCGGACGCCGAGCTGTATTACAACGACTACGGGTTGGAAAGCGAAGCCAAACGCCGCGGCGCGCGGGCGCTGTTGCAACGGCTGCAGGCCGCCGAGGTGCCGCTGACCGGAGTGGGCATCCAGGGGCACGGCAGCTTGGATTGGCCCTCGCCGCAAGCGGTGGCCGACACCATCGAAACGTTCGCTGACTTGGGACTCCGCGTCATGATCACGGAACTGGATATTTGCGTTTTGCCCTCGCGTTCCCGCCGCGTGTCGGCCGACATCGCCCAACGCCAGCAGGCAGGCGACCGGCTGAATCCCTATCCCGACGGTTTGCCGGACGCGGTACAACGGCGACTGGCACGCCGCTACGCGGAGCTGTTCGCCGTGTACTTGCAGTACCGCGACGTCGTGGATCGAGTCACGTTTTGGGGTGTCACCGACGGCGATTCGTGGCTGAACAACTTCCCGATCCGCGGCCGCACCAATTACCCGCTGCTCTTCGATCGTGCGGGCCAGCCCAAACCGGCGTATCAGGCCGTGCTCGAAACGGCGGCCCGCTTTGCCAATGTGGAAGAAGACACGCCGCTTTCCGTCCCGTGAGCGAAGATCCCGACGCCCGGTATTTCCTGTTACGGGTTTACCACGCGAACGACATCCGCGATGACGGCACGTTCGCCCCCCACGGTTCCACGGTGTCGGCGCCCGTCGGGACCGGCAAGACGGCTGCAGATCGGGACGGCTAGTGCCGCAAATCAGAATTGACGTTACATAAAACCCATCAGAGGGAACAAAATAGCTCGAACAATATGTATTGCATTAGTCCGTAGGTTGGGCATTCCTGCCCGACGATCCCCATGGTGGATCCGCAGTGAGGGATTCGTAATCAGTGC
>SLMF01000394.1 GCA_007133715.1 Planctomycetaceae bacterium | reverse complement strand
TCGAAGTCGATCCGAACCTGCTGCGGCCGGCCGATGTCCATACGCTGCGAGGCGATGCCAGCAAAGCGCGCCAGGTGTTGGGATGGGAACCCCGCATCTCTTTCCGCGAATTGGTGGCCAAAATGGTGGATGCCGACGTTTACCGCCTCCAACACCAACCAGCAGAGCAGCCGCTGCCTGCCTCTTTGTTATGAAAGCTTTCATTACCGGAATTAGCGGATTTGCGGGTTCCCATTTGGCTGAGCACCTGCTCCGCTGCGGCGATCGAGTGCAAGGCAGCTCGGCAACCGGTTGTTGGCGTGCCGACACACCGCCTCGTTTGAGAAGCGACGTCCCGCTGTTTCGGTGGGAACTGGGGGCTGGCCCGTCTCGTGACGCGATTCAGGCCCTCGAGCAATTTGCCCCCGATGCCGTATTTCACTTGGCCGCCCTCTCGGTACCCCACGACTGCGGAACCGACCAGCCCACTTCCCAAGCCTGGGCCGTGAATGTGGAGGGAACTCGCCATCTGCTGGCCGCGATAAAAGACCTGCCCCAGCGCCCCCGGGTGCTGCTGGTCAGCAGCTGCCACGTGTACGGGCCCGTTTCGGCTGCGGTGCCACGAGTCGATGAACAAGCAACTCTGGCTCCCCAAACGGCCTATGGAAAAACGAAACTCGCCGCAGAACACGTGGTCCAGGCCGCCATCCGGTCCGATGGCCAGCAGGCCCTCATCGCACGCGCCTTCAAACAAGCCGGACCACGGCTGCACCCCCAATTGATGCTGTCCGAATGGATAATCCAGCTGGTAATCCCCTCCCCCGATCCGATCCGGGTACTCAACCTGGACAGCCACTTGGAAATCACCGATGTGCGCGATACGGTGCGGGCTTATCGGGCACTGATCCAGCACGGCCGGGTGGGTGCCACGTACAACGTGGGAAGCGGAGTCCCCTTATGCAGCGGAGATTTGTTGTATCAGTTGCAGGCGATGGCTGGTTCTCAACGAACCGTGATCGAGTTAGCGCCGGGCAGGCGGCAGGAACCGCTGGCCGATATCCGTCGGTTGCAGCAAAGCACCGGCTGGCATCCGCGCATTCCCCTGCAAAAGACGCTGCGGGACACACTCGCCTACTGGGAAACACAGCTTGCCGGGGGAAGAAATCGGCGATCCGATCACGAGTGATGTTATCACAGCCGAAAAACAGGGATTCAGCCGAAAATTCCTTGCCGACCGTCAAGATTGGAGTGATAATTTCTGGATAGACGCTAGAGTCACCCACAACAGTTAAATCTTGCAGGCAATTCCGCCGTTTTTACAATAAACGGAAGGGTGACCCAACGTCTGTACGAATGCCGCGTCTCAACCGGGGATCAACATGTCCGCCAATTTCATCGAATTAAACGAAGCCGCCGAGAAGCTGGGTGTTTCTACGGACGAACTGAATGAGATGCGCCTGCGAGGCGAAATCTACGGCGTCCGGGATGGTGCCTCTTGGAAATTCAAATCCAGCGAACTCGAGCGAGTGCTCGAGGAAAGGGGCGCGGACGAATCGGGCGGCAGTTCGCTCGATCTGGACGACAGCGACGAGGGAACCTCGTCAGCTTTGGACTTGGGCGGCGAAGTGGCCGACGTCAATGCTCCGACCGCGATCGGTTCCTTGGACGACTTCGACGAAATGGGGCTCCCCCCGGCCGAATCAGGCCCGGGAACGGCGGACGAGGCGGAGAGTTCCAGCGACCTCTCCTTGGACGACAGCGAAGGTGAGAGCAGCGTCGATCTGATGGAAGGCAGCGGTTCCGACTTGCTGGATTCCGGCAAGGAACTCGCCTCCGGGGGAAGCGATGAACTGGGCTTCGAAGGCAGTGATCTCAGCCTTTCTTCGGAAGCCTCGCTGGACGAATCCAAGTCGGGTGCCCCGGATCGCGGTAGCGGAGCCGAACTGTCCATCGATGACGACGATGAACTGGCTCTCGGTGATGACGATGAATTGGTGCTGGGTGGCGGCACGGGCAGCGGTGATGTGACGGGCGGCACGGGCGATACGGGAATCAATCTGACCAGCCCCAGCGACAGTGGTTTGAATCTGGAAGAAGAGCCCCTCGATCTGGCAGGTTCGTCCGTGTCTTCGCTGGAATTGCCAGAAGATGAAGAGGACGAAATCCTCGATCTCGAAGGCTTCGACGGCGGTTCGGACATGAATTTGCAAGCCGACGAAGATTTCAACCTGACGCCCTCCGGAGGGGAAGCCGAGGACGAGGAAGACAGCGGGTCGCAGGTGATTGCTTTGGAGGATTCCGAAGCATTCGATGAAGAAGCCACGGTCCTGGCCACGGGCGAGGAGCCGGGCACATTGGATGGCGAAGCGGGGGTTACTGCAGAGGGGTTTTCCGGCCCCCAAGATGCGATGGCGGTTCCCGCCAGTGCCGCCCCTGAATTACCCTATTCGGTCTACAACATCGTGGGATTGGTGGTTGTGGCCCTGATCCTGGCACTCGCCGGGATGCTCATGACCGATCTGATCCGGCATATCTGGAGTTGGGATCAGCCGTATTCGGCATCCACCTCGCTGATGGATCTCATGGTCAACGTATTCGGTCTGGACCCGTAGCGGGTCCCCATCGCCGGGATCAACCGGAATTGCCCGCCGCGGGAAAAAACGGCCGAAAAATCCCTCCGCTGGCTACGGAGCAGGCAGGTCGCTACGGCCTGCGTCGCAGTTCTCACGGGTCTGCCTGCTGCATCCGGCGTCGCGCCTCGGTGATCTCGATCGCCTTCAGCAGCCCGCGGGCTTTGTTCCACGTCTCTTGGTACTCGCGTTCCGGGCAGCTGTCCGCCACGATCCCCGCTCCGGCCTGCACATAGGCCCTCTGGTCCTGGATCACGATCGTGCGGAGTGCGATGCACGTGTCCATATTGCCATGATAATCGAAATGTCCGACCGCGCCGGCATAGGGACCACGCCGATGCGGCTCCAGTTCGTCAATGATCTCCATCGCGCGCACTTTAGGCGCCCCGGAAACCGTGCCCGCGGGCAGACAGGCTTCCATTGCGTCGAAGGCGTCGCAACCCTCACGCAAGTGGCCCGTCACGTTCGAAGTGATGTGCATCACGTGGCTGTAACGCTCGATCACCATCACGTCCGACAATTCCACCGAGCCGTAGCGTGCGACGCGTCCCACGTCATTGCGTCCCAAGTCGACCAGCATCACATGTTCGGCACGTTCCTTGGCATCCGCCAGCAGTTCCGCGGCCAGACGCTGATCCTCTTGTTCGGTAGCCCCTCGCGGGCGAGTTCCTGCCAAAGGGCGCACCGTGATCTTGCCGTCGATGACGCGGCACATGATCTCGGGCGAACTGCCCACCAGTGTCACCCCCGACGTGCGGAGAAAGAACATAAACGGGCTGGGATTGACCACCCGGAGCGTGCGATACACCTCTAACGGGTCAGACTGGAGCGGCACTTCCAACCGCTGGCTCAGCACGACCTGAAAAATGTCCCCCGCCCGAATGTACTCGACACACCGCCGCACCGCGGCGGCAAACTCCTCCGGGCGGAAATTCGAGACCGACGTGATCTTCGCATCCCCCCGTGTGTCAATGTCCGCACACTGCAGCTCGACCGGACCCGTCACCAATTGCTGTACCATCCGATCGACCCGCTGGCAAGCCGCCCGGTATACGGCCTCGCGATCCGCCCCCTCTTCCAGACGAGCCGTCGCCACCACAAACATCGTCTTGTCGATGTTGTCGAATACAATCATCCGATCGTAAAAGGCGAACGCCATATCCGGCAGCTGGCGATCGTCCTCCGGCGGGTCGGGCAGATCCTCGGCACAGCGGACCATGTCATACCCCACGTAACCCACGGCGCCACCAGAAAAGGGAGGAAGTCCGGGCGGTTGGGCCGCTCGATAGGCCGTCAACTCCCGACGTAACTCACGCAACGGGTCGGGGGACGTGTACTGGCGAGTTCCCTGCGCGTCGGACACCGTCACCTGATGATCGCGCACCGTGTATTCGCAGAACGGTTCGGCCGCCAAGAAACTGTAACGACCCACCTTCTCGCCACCCACCACGCTCTCGAACAAGCACGCGCTGCCCCCCGTATCGAGCTTGTGAAAGGCCGTCACCGGCGTCAAAAGATCACTGACCAACCGGCGGTAGACGGGCACCAATTGATGCTCCTCTGCCATCCGAAAAAACGTTTCCCAGTCCGGAAAATGGCTCATAAAACGACTCGGTAGTAACTCAGTTTACCGCACGGCAACCCCTTCTTGAGAGGTAATCAGCCAGCAGCCTGTTCGGTCAAACACGTTCGCTCCTCGGCTCTGTCGGAAAGGAGGTTGACCCTTTGCGGTCACGCCCTGTTCTTTGGGTTATCACGATTTCCTCCAAGGAACGGGTTTCCGTTTCTGACAGCGCCCAGTATCTCCCGCACGCCCGGTCCGGGCAAGGGCCCTGGTGTGGGCCCCGTGACGATGTTCGCACCGTTGTCGCAGGGGAAAGCGCGGGCGTCTCAGCGAACCGGGTCGCGGTGCCGAATTTGACATGTCTGGCGGGCTTTGTCAGAATCGGCGATGCGGGGGATTCGCGGGCGAGTTCTCTCCATTTTTCCGTTTGCTTGAAACCCTTTCCAGCCCGTTCAGGAGGATGCTGTTTTATGTCACGTCGCCAACGTTGCCCCGCCCTGGTTCCCTGGTTCTGCACAGGCCTGCTGGTTGCCGTCGGTCTTTTGGCCGGGGCAGTGCAAGCCGAGACCTCCGTGCCGCGAGTGGCCAAGAACCCCTATGCCCATGTCGATTGGCAGGCGGTCCAGGCCTTTGTGGCCAATTTGCATTCGCACACCCTTTACAGTGACGGCCGCGCCGAGCCGGAGCAGCTGATTCACAATTATGCCCAAGCCGGATACCACATTCTGGCCATCACCGACCACGACAACTATCACACCACACGGTCGGGTGAGCGGCAGACGGAGCCCACGCACGAGACGACGTGGCCCTGGACCCGCTGGATCGAACAGGAGCCGTCGCAAGTCTGGCAGCGGAACGGCGTGGAAACTTCCGCGTTTTACCCCCAGTTCGGCGAGCACGGCATGTTGGCGATTCGGGGCAACGAACTGACCAGTGACCCCCACATGGTCAGTCTGTTCAACGAGTGCGGCTTTACGGAGCGAATTCGCATTCCGAACCGGGAACATGATCGGGAGCGTTTTGGCTGTGTCCAGGAGCTGGGCGGACTGGCCTATTGGGCCCATCCGGCCCATTACGTCCCCGGGGGACATTGGGCGGACCGCGGCTTCTCCTGGGAGGAAGGACTCGAACACTTCGGCAGCCTGATCACCGAATACGACAGCACGTTGGGGATCGAACTGCAATTGGGCAGCCAACGCGAGTTGGAGGAAGAACTGTTCGATCGGCTCCTGGCCGCCTATTACCGGGACCATGATCTGTTCATCAAGGGCAGCGACGACACGCACGGCACGTCGGTTCCCGCCACAGCCACGCTGACCCTCGTGTTGGCTGAAGAATTGACGGAGCCCGCGGTGCGGCGGGCTCTGGAAAACGGCCACAAATTCGTGGGCTCCCGTGTCGACACGTTCCCCGTCTTTCGAGGAATCACGGTGGATGAGCAAGCCCACACCATTTCGGTGGACATCCAGGGTCACGACGGGATCACCTGGATCAAGGACGGGCACGTCCACCATCAGGGGGGTACGCTTGATTATGGTCAGATGCGGGACGCGATCGTGCGATTCGAGGTCCAGGTGGACGAGGTGAAATTCTATTCGCAGGCGTTTTACATCGAGTGATCTTCGCTTCGTCGCCCGCCGGGCCTTGGCGCATCGAGTTATACGGCCCGCGGGCAGAACTGTCCCATCGTAGAACGGAATGAATTCCGTTCCTGCCTCGGGAAACGGAATGAATTCCGTTCTACGATTCGAGTCCCAAGCGGACAAACCTGACCGCGGGCGGTATAGCATCTGCCAAGAAATTACGGTCGCGTTCGTCGCGGCTGTTCCGGTTCCCGCCGCGTTGTGGCCGGTCTCTGACCATGTTGTGGCCGGTCTCTGACCATGTTGTGGCCGGTCTCTGACCATGTTGTGGCCG
>SLMF01000450.1 GCA_007133715.1 Planctomycetaceae bacterium | reverse complement strand
GCCCCGCCGGTTGGGCAGTTCCTTGGTCATGAAGTAGCAGCCCATCACGATGTCCTGCGAGGGACTCATGATCGGCTTGCCATTGGCCGGACTGAAGATGTTGTTGGTGGACATCATCAACGTGTGGGCCTCGACCTGCGCCTCGATCGACAGCGGCAGATGCACGGCCATCTGGTCACCGTCAAAGTCGGCGTTGAAGCCGCGGCAGACCAGCGGGTGCAGATGGATCGCGTTGCCCTCCACCAGGACCGGCTCGAAAGCTTGGATGCCCATGCGGTGCAGGGTGGGCGCGCGATTCAAGAGCACGGGATGGTTCTGGATCACCGATTCCAGAATATCCCAAACCTCCTCGTCCTTGCGCTCCAGCATCTTCTTGGCACTCTTGATCGTGTCCGCATGCCCCAACTCCTTGAGCTTGCGAATGATGAAGGGCTGATACAGCTCCAACGCGATCTTCTTGGGCAGACCGCACTGGTGCAGTTGCAATCGCGGCCCGACGACGATCACGCTGCGGGCCGAATAATCCACGCGTTTGCCCAGCAGGTTCTCCCGGAAACGACCCTGCTTGCCCTTGATCATGTCGGTCAGCGATTTCAGCGGCCGGTTGCTGCTGCCCAACACCGGGCGCTTGCAGCGGTTGTTGTCGAACAACGCATCCACCGATTGCTGCAGCATCCGTTTTTCGTTGCGGATGATGACCTCGGGCGCGTTCAAATCGACCAGTTTGCGGAGCCGGTTGTTGCGGTTGATGATGCGGCGGTACAGGTCGTTCAAATCGCTGGTGGCAAAATTGCCGGAATCCAGCAGCACCAGCGGGCGGAGGTCGGGCGGGATCACGGGGATCACGTCCAACACCATCCACTCGGGCTTGTTGTCACTGTCGCGAATGGCCTCGACAATTTTCAGCCGGTTGATCAGGTCCTTCTTCTTCTGCTTGGAATTGGTCTCGATCAGCTCGACCCGCAGTTGGTCGGAGAGCTTGACCAAATCCAAGTTCATCAGCAATTTGCGAATCGCCTCGGCCCCCATGTCGGCCTCGAAGGAGCCTTCGCCCCATTTCTCGCGAGCGGCCCGGAATTCTTCCTCCGTCAGCAGTTGGCGCGGCTCCAACTCGGTGGTCCCCGGGTCGATGACCAGATAGTCTTGGAAGTAAACGATCTTTTCCAGACTGGTGGTCTTCATGTCCAGCAGGTTTCCCAGCCGGCTGGGCATGGCTTTGAAGAACCAGATGTGGACGATCGGGGCGGCCAGTTCGATATGGCCCATGCGTTTGCGGCGGACGCGGGAGTGGGTGACCTTGACCCCGCAACGGTCGCAGATCATGCCCTTGTACTTCATGCCCCGATACTTGCCGCAGGCGCACTCCCAGTCCTTCTCGGGACCGAAGATGCGCTCACAGAACAAACCGTCCTTCTCCGGGCGGTAAGTGCGGTAATTGATGGTCTCGGGCTTTTTGACTTCGCCAAATGACCAGCTGCGGATATCGTGGGGCCGCGCTAGACTGATCTTGACGGACGCGTAATCGTTAATGCGATCATACGAGCTTTCACCAAGGTTCATATGCCCGTGCTCCTGTTGAGAGTGATACGGAGAGGATCCCGCGTGCGGCACCGTTTTACAGGCGGCGTTTCTCCAGTTGCATGTTTAATGCCAAGCCCCGGATCTCGTTGGTCAGCACGTCGAAACTGGCGGGTGTGCCAGCTTCCAGCGTGTTTTCGCCCTTGACCATGGACTCGTAGATTTTCGTACGCCCTTCCACGTCGTCGCTCTTGACCGTCAAGAGTTCCTGCAGAATAAAGGCGGCCCCGTAGGCCTCCAGCGCCCAAACCTCCATCTCGCCAAACCGCTGACCGCCAAAGCGGGCTTTGCCCCCGAGCGGCTGCTGGGTGATCAGCGAGTAAGGTCCGGTGCTGCGGGCATGGACCTTGTCATCCACCAAGTGGTGCAGTTTCAGCATGTAGATGTAGCCGACGGTGGTCTCCTGGGAGAAGGGTTCACCGGTCCGCCCGTCGTACAAACGGACCTTGCCATGCCGCGGCAAACCGGCCTCTTCCAAGGCTTGATTGATGTCCGCCTCGCTGGCCCCGTCAAACACCGGCGTGACCGCCTGGAACCCCAGCGCCGCCCCGGCCCAGCCCAAGTGGGTCTCGAGGATCTGCCCCACGTTCATCCGGCTGGGTACCCCCAGCGGGTTCAGCATGATCTGCAGCGGGGTCCCGTCCGGCAGGTAGGGCATGTCCTCGACCGGCAGGATCTTGGCAATCACGCCCTTGTTCCCGTGCCGCCCCGCCATTTTGTCGCCCACCGAGATCACGCGTTTGGCGGCGATGTAGACCTTGACCATCTGCAGCACGCCACTGCGCAGCTCGTCGCCCCGCTTCATGCTGTTCAACCGCCGATCGCGATCGTCCTGCGCCCGCTCGACGTTCAGCCAATGGGCTCGGTGGATCTCTCGCAGACGGTCGGCCTGCTCCTGGTCGGCCACCGTTTCCAGCAAGGTGTCCAGGCGGAAGTTCTGGGATTTCTCCGCCACAAACTTGGGATCCTGGTCCCGGACCAGCGGCGTGCCGTCCTCGTCGGTCAGCACCCGCCCCAGTTCCGTCTCCAGCTGTTCGACCAGGAACCCGAAGGTGCGGGCGATGACTTCATTGCCCTCGCTCTCCGCCTGCTTCAACTCCTTCTCGAACTCGCGCCGCTCCTCTTCCGTCAGACTCATCCGCCGCGAGAACTTCTGCGTGTCGATCACGATGCCTTCGACACCCGAGGAGGCTTCCAACGAGTCGTTCTTCACGTCCTCGCCAGCCCGCCCAAAGATGGCGTGCAGCAGTTTCTCTTCCGGCGTCAACTCGGTCTTCGATTTCGGCGATACCTTGCCGACCAGAATGTCGCCCGGCTTGACCCGCGTGCCGACCCGGACAATCCCGTTTTCGTCCAGATTCCGCAACGCCTTTTCGCTGACGTTGGGGATGTCTCGCGTGAATTCCTCCCGCCCCAGCTTGGTCTCGCGGATCTCGACATCAAACTCCTCGATATGGATCGAAGTGTAGACGTCGTTCTTGACCAGCTCCTCGCTGATGATGATGGCATCTTCGAAGTTGAAGCCGTCGAAGGACATGAAGCCCACCACCACGTTGCGACCCAAGGCCAATTCGCCCTGGAAGGTGGCTGCTCCATCGGCCAGCACCTGCCCGGCTTCCACCTGCTCGCCCAACTGGATCACCGGCTTCTGGTTCAGGCAGGTCCGCTCGTTCAGCCCGCGATACTTTTTCAAGTGATATACGTCGCTGCCCACCTCGATCCGCGAAGCGTCGACAAAAGTGACTTCGCCCGCCCGCCGCGCCCGGATGACCATGCTGCTGTTGCACGCCACGTAGCGTTCCATGCCGGTGGCCACGATCGGCGGTTCCGTGATCAACAGCGGTACCGCCTGCCGCTGCATGTTCGAGCCCATCAACGCACGGTTGGCGTCGTCGTGTTCCAAGAACGGGATCAGACCGGCCGAAACCCCGACCATTTGGCTGGGGGCTACGTCCATGTAGTTCACCTGCTCGGGTTGGACAATCTCGAAGTCTGCGCGGTGCCGGGCGATCATATTGGCCCCCCCGACCAACTTGCCACCCTCGACTTCGCTGTCCGCAGGGGCGACATAGGCATCCCCCTCCTGGTCCGCCCGCAGCCAGACGATCTCCTCGGTTAAATTGCCCTCGCTGACAATCCGGTAGGGAGTGACCAGAAATCCGTAATCATCCACCCCGGCGTAGATCGCCAGACTGGAGATCAGACCGATGTTGGTGCCTTCCGGCGTCTCGATGGGACAAATGCGGCCGTAGTGCGAAATGTGCACGTCCCGGACTTCGAAACCGGCTCGCTTGCGGTTGAGACCGCCAGGGCCCAAGGCCGACAGACGCCGCTCGTGCGTCAGTTGGGACAGCGGGTTCGTCTGATCAACCACCTGGGACAGCTCGCCCCGCCCGAAGAAATACTCGATCGCCGCCGAAACACTCTTGGGATTGATCAGACTCCGCGGCGTCATGTCCTCGGCGTCCTTCAGACTCATCCGCTCCTGCACCGTGCGACGCAGCTTCAAAAAGCCCTTCCGTAACTCGTCACTGGCCAACTCGTCGATCGTCCGCAACCGCCGATTGCCCAGATGATCGATATCGTCAACCTCAGCACCTTGCTCGTTGGTGTGCAGTTGGATCATGTATCGGATCGAGGCGATCAGGTCCTCCACGCCGAGCGTCTGCTCGGTCTCCGGGACGTCCCGCTGCAATTTGCGGTTGATCCGGAAACGACCGACGCGGCCCAACCGGTAACGGTTGACATCGAAGAACTTCTCCTGGAACAGGGTGCGGGCCTTCTCCAACTGCGGCGGGTTGCCCGGCCGCAGCCGCTGATAGATCCGCAGCAGGGCCTCTTCGTGACTGCCCGTCGCGTCCTCGGCCAAACTGTTGGGGATCAACAGCGTCTTGGGAGTGTCGGATACCTCGATCTCGGGAACTCCCGACGTGCAGATCAGTTCGGCCACACTCCGCGTGATCTTCTGACCGGCCTCGACCAGAATCTCACCGGGCTGCGCGCTGTCGGCCGGGTAAACCACGTCGTCGATTGCGATGCAGCCCTCGATGTGACTGACACACTGCCCATCGGTCGTCGCGACCTGGCGAGTCTCGAAAAAGGCCCGCAAGATCTGGGCGTCCGTGCTGAACTCCGGACTCATCGCCCGCAACAGGGTCATCGCAGAGAATTTGCCACTCTGGTCGATGCGGACCGCCATCGATTCCTTCTTGGTCACGTTGATCTCGATCCAACTGCCCCGCTCCGGTATCACGCGGCAGCTGGGCAAACGACGATCCGACGTGCCCTCGAATTCCATCACGAAGTCGACCCCGGGACTGCGGTGCAACTGGCTCACCACCACGCGTTCGGCCCCGTTGATGATGAACTCGCCCCCGCCCAGCATAATCGGCAGATCGCCCAGGTAAACTTCCTCTTCCAGCGGCTGCTCTTTGGTCAACCGCAACCAGACCCGGAAAGGCCGGCCATAGGTCATCCGCAACTGGCGGCACTCGTCCGGCGTGTAACGCGGCTTGCCCAGCTCGTACCGGAGGTACTCCAATTTGATCTGCTTGTCATAACTTTCGACCGGGAAGATCTCGCGCAGGACCGCCTCCAAACCGGCATCCTGGCGCTCGCGCGGCGGCGCCGATTCCTGGAGAAAAGCCGCATAACTGGCGGTTTGAATGGCCGTCAGGTCGGGTACGAACGGCCCTTCACGGCCGGTACCAAACTGACGGACTTCGCGGGGCCGTAGACGTCGTTCAACGGGGGTGGGCATAAAGTATGTGCTCCGTGAGTAGAAACCGAAGCTGCCGGCGCAGACCGCCGGCGCAGTAAGGAGTCGCCCCAAGGGCGAGAACCAGCAGGCGCGCACCTTCCCCTGGGAACGTGCGCGAGACGCGAAAAACCGCTTGAACTCATACGATTGGAAATCAAGCGTCCCTTACCTGCCCCGTCCGGGGCATGCGCCTCCGGACGGTGGCCTGTCGCGATGACCAGGAAAACTTCCAACGTGGCGCGAACTACTTCAACTCGACCGAGCCGCCCGCCTCTTCCAACTCGGCCTTCATCTTCTCAGCCTCTTCCTTCGTGGCGCCCTCTTTCAAGGTGGCAGGGGCACTCTCCACCGTCTTCTTGGCGTCCATCAGAGACTGGCCCGTCAAACTTCGGACCACCTTGACCACATTCAGCTTCTTGTCGCCAAAACCGGTCAGCACGACGTCGAATTCGGTCTGCTCGGGAGCCGCCTCTTCGCCACCCCCGTCCGCAGGCGCCATCTGCACCACGCCCCCGGACGCCGGCTCGATGCCGTGCTCCTCTTTCAGGTAATCACTCAACTCCTTAGCCTGCTTCAACGTCAACTCGGCGATCTGGTCGCCCAGCTGCTGTGTGGCGGCGGTAAACTCCTTGGTGGCAACTGCTTCGGACATGACGTGTTCGACCCTTTCTGACATCGAGCATCGAGACGCCTACCCCCCGATGCACTCGGTTACTGAAATCGTTTCCCTGTTTTCCGAAAAGTAGCGCGTG
>SLMF01000040.1 GCA_007133715.1 Planctomycetaceae bacterium | reverse complement strand
TGGGAATTGTCGGTTTGGGAAGAATCGGCAAGGCCGTCGCCCAGCGCGCTTTGGCCTTCGAAATGCGAGTGATTGCTTATGACCCGTTCTTGTCCACCGAGGCGGCCAACAAGCTGGGCATCGAACGCGTGGACAGCGTGCGGGACATGTTGCCCCGGATCGATTACCTGACCGTCCACACGCCCCTGACTCCGGAAACCAGGAGCCTGATCGGCCCGGAAGAGGTCACGATGATAAAGCCGGGCGTCCGTTTGATCAATGCGGCGCGCGGCGGAATCTACGACGAAGCCGCTCTTGTCGAGGGTCTGAAGAGTGGTCGGATTGCGGGTGTCGCCCAAGATGTGTTCGAAAATGAGCCCTGCACCGACAGCCCCCTGTTCCCCATGAAAAACGTCGTGTGCACCCCACATCTGGGAGCAAGTACCGAAGAGGCGCAGACGCAAGTGGCGATCGAAGGTTGCCAGCTGCTGATCAATTTCCTGAAAACGGGTGAGATCCGGCATGCGGTGAATACGGCGGCGGTCGAGCCCAAGACCCTGCAGGCCCTGCGGAATTACTTGGATTTGTCCTACCGACTGGGACGCCTGCTGGCACAATGGCAGGAAGGTTCTCTCGAATCGTGCGCCCTTCACTACCGTGGGGGGATCGCAGAACGGGACACCACGCTGCTGACCTCGGCCTTCTGTGCCGGTTTGCTCGAAAATTCCTTTGAGGAAGAAGTGAACATTGTCAATGCCGAAGTGCTGCTCCGTGAGCACGGCATCGAGATCACCGAAGAGAAGCAGACAAAACTGGGGGTCTTCAGTTCCTCCATGACTGCCGAATTGACAGGCGAGGACAAGACCTTGGTCGTGGGGGGGACGCTGTTCGGCCACAATATGGCACGCTTGATTCGTCTCGGGGCCTACCGCTTGGAGGCCTATCTGGACGGGATCTTACTGATTTTTGTCCATGAGGATCGGCCCGGGGTGATTGGCAGCGTGGGAACCTTATTCGGCAGGCATGGCATCAACATCGCCCAAATGTCGGTGGGGCGCCAAACCAATCAGCCCGGGGGGAAAGCCATCGGGGTTCTGAACCTGGATGGCGTTCCGGACCAGCACGCGATCGACGAACTTTTGGAGCTGAAGGGGGTTCTGGAAGTGAAGGTCATCGAATTGCCCCCGGCGGGACAGCTTCCGCCGTGGCTATAATGTCGGCAGAGGCTCGTGATCGCCGCGTTGATGGTCGCGTTGATCGGCGAGGTGGACGAACAGAGGACGCATCAAGGGAGCGGAAACCATGAAAGCCCAAGCTTGGTTGCGGGTGCTGGCGACGACCGTCGTTCCTGCGGTGGGAGGGTTTGCCTTGCTGATCCTGGCGATCGCTTGGCTGGCCGGGTTATTCGTGGAGAAGATCGAACCGGTGGCGGGTGCGGTCGAATCGCGGCGGGTGCTGACGTCGGACGAGTCGCAGCGATTGGACGAGGTTTACGAGTTGGAGAAGCCCTATTTTGCGGAAGCGGTTGGCACGTTGCGTGCCGCCACGCGTACCGACATCGCCGCCCGCATACTGGCCCCGATCGAGGAGATTCTCGTCAACGCCGGAGACCGGGTCGAGCGGGGCGATGTGCTGATCCGGCTGGACCGCCGCGATGCGGAATCCCGTCGCGAACAGGCGCAGTCGGTCTTGGAATCGGCTCGGTTCGAGTCGGAGCAGGCGACCAGTGATCACGCGCGCAACACGGAACTGCTCGAGAAGAACGCGCTGTCCACGCGGGAGTACGAGCAGGGCCGAACCGCACTGAATGTCGCGCAGGCGAGGGTGCGTCAGGCGGAGCAGGCGGTGAACGAGGCCGAGGTGATCTTGTCCTACACCACGATCCAGGCGACTCAGGACGGCGTGATTGTCGACCGGATGGCGGAACCCGGCGATCTGGCGCAACCCGGTTCGCCCTTGCTGGTGTTGTACGATCCGACTTCGCTGCGTCTGGAGGTGCCGGTGATGGAGAATCTGGCGGTTCAGCTGCAGCGGGGCGACCCGGTGACGGTACGGATCGACGCGTTAGAGCGGGACGTGGAGGCGGTGGTTGACGAGATCGTCCCGCAGGCGGAAGCGGCCAGTCGTTCGTTTCTAGTCAAAGTCGCGCTGGCTCCCGGCGAAGGGTTGTACGAGGGCATGTTCGGCCGTCTGAGAATTCCCAGCGGGGTCCGGCGGCATTTGTGCTTGGCGACCGCGGCGATCCAGACGATTGGCCAGCTGCAATTCGTCGACGTGGTACGCCCGGACGGGAAGACACTGGAGCGACGATTCATCACCACCGGCCGTTTGGGAATGCCCGAACGGGTGGAAGTGCTCAGCGGTGTCGAGGCGGGTGACCGGGTCCTGTTGCACCGAGCGGTCACAGCTGAAGGCGATACGGAGGTACCTTGAAGGCGGCGGTCTCGTGCCACCCTCTGGGTGAGGAACACGGCTCCCTGTCCTTGGGGTTTTGAGAATGGAGAGAAAAGGATGTTGCTCTGGACCGGGTGGGTGCTGGCTGTCCTGCTGGCGGTATGTGCGGGATTTCTGTGGGTCTGCTGGCGTCGTGCAAGTCGCGAGTTAGCGGCGTTGCGCGAGCAGCCCGCGGCGCCTGCGGCGGCGGCGCCTCCGCCCGCCCGTCGCCCGCCGCCGATACGGAGCGAGGCCCTCTCGTTATTGGCGGCCCTGCAGCGCGAAGCGCGCTTTATCGATCTGGTCCAGGAGGCGCTGGATCAGTACACCGACGAGCAGGTGGGGGCGGCTGCCCGCGATGTCCTCCGCGATTGCCGAACCGTCTTGGACCGTTTGTTCGATTTGCAGCCGGCGCTGCCGCACAGCGAGGGCGAGACGGTTCAGGTCCCTGCAGGCTTCGACCCCGGCCGCTTCCGACTGACCGGCAACGTGGAGGGCGAGCCCCCGTTTTCCGGCCGCCTAGTGCATCATGGCTGGCAGGCCAACCGCTGCCAAGTGCCGCAATGGTCGGGCAGCGAATCGGCGACCAAGGTGATCGCTCCGGCCGAAGTCGAACTGCCGTGAGACGCGTTTTGCAACTGCCCGCCGTGGCTGCTGTGTCCTGCTTGTTGTAGGGAGTGTGTGTCATCATGTCCGCCCGCTATGTTGTCGGCATCGACCTCGGCACGACGAACAGTGTTCTGGCTTACAGTTCCCTGTCGGAAGAAACGCCGTTGGTCCAGGTTCTTCCGATCCCGCAGTTGGTGGCTGCTTCGACCGTGGAATCCCGCCCGCAGTTGCCCTCATTTCTTTATTTGGCCAGCGAGCACGAGACGGGCCAGGGTGCGTTCGACCTGCGGTGGTCGGAGGGTCGGCGTTTTGCGGTGGGCGAGATCGCCCGGCGTCAGTCGGCCGAGGTGCCGGATCGCACGGTGGGCGCGGTCAAGAGCTGGTTATGTCACGGGCGAGTGGACCGGCGTGGCGAGATCTTGCCCTGGAACGCACCGGCCGAAGTGCCTCGTATTTCGCCCCTGTTGGGCACCCGCCGTTATCTCGAACACCTGATCGCCGCGTGGCAAGACGCCTTTCCGGACGCGCCGTTGTCCGAGCAGCAGGTGGTGTTGACGGTACCGGCGTCTTTTGATGCGGCGGCCCGGGAATTGACGCGGGAAGCGGCTTTGGCCGCCGGGTTGCCCGACGAGGTGCTGTTGCTGGAAGAGCCGCAGGCCGCCGTCTATTCCTGGGTGGGCAAAGTGGGCGAACGCTGGCGAAAGTCGCTGGCCTTGGACGATGTGCTGCTGGTGTGCGACGTGGGGGGCGGTACCAGCGATTTCACGCTGGTCCGTGTCGGCGAAGAAGAAGGCGAATTGGTCTTGCAACGCGTGGCCGTGGGCAATCATCTGCTGGTCGGCGGCGATAATATGGACTTGGCCCTGGCCTATCAGACCTCGCAGTTGTTCGCGGCCAAAAACGTCGAACTCGATCCCTGGCAGTCGGTCTCGCTGTGGCATTCCTGCCGCGCGGCCAAGGAGTCCTTGCTGCAGGAAGGGGGTCCCGAGCAGCAGACCATCTCGGTGCTGGGGCGGGGCAGCAAGTTGATCGGCGGAACCGTTTCGGTCGAATTGGATCGCCAGCAGACGGCCCAGTGGCTGGTCGAGGGCTTCTTTCCGCACTGTGACCCGCAGGAGCGTCCCGCCCGCCGTCGCGCTTCGGGTTTCCAGGAAATCGGCTTGCCCTTCGAGCAGGATACGGGCGTCACGCGGCATCTGGCGGCGTTCTTGCAGGATCATGCGGAAGGGCAGGGGGGGCCGGCGCGGCCCACGCATCTGCTGATGAACGGCGGGGTTTTCAAGGCCCGGGTCCTGGCCGATCGGCTGGTCGAGGTCCTAACCAGCTGGTCCGGCGGTACGGCGCCCCAAGGGCTGGAAACCGCTCCCGACTTGGATTATTCGGTCGCTCGCGGTGCCGCCTACTATGGTTGGGCCAAGCAGCGGGGTGGGGTTCGCATCCGCGGCGGAACCGCCCGCTCGTACTACGTGGGAATCGAATCCGCCGGCCTCACCATTCCCGGTGCCCCGCGACCGCTCCGCGCCCTCTGCGTCGCGCCCTTGGGAATGGAAGAGGGCGATCAAGCGGATGTGCCCTCGTCAGAAATCGGATTGGTGGTCGGCGAACCCGCCCAATTCCGCTTCTTCAGCTCGCCCGTGCGGAAACAAGACCAGGTCGGAGAGCTGCTGTCCCAGTGGAGTCCCGACGAATTGGCCGAAACCGACTCGCTGGAAACGACCTTGGAACCGGAAGAAGGCATCGAAGAGCCGTATGTGCCGGTCAAGTTCCAATCGCGGGTCACCGAACTGGGAATGTTCGAATTGTGGTGTGTCAGCACGACCAGCGACAAACGTTGGAAACTGGAATTCAATGTGCGTGAGGAGCCGTAGGCCGCCGGGCGGAACGCCTGCCCGCTCGGGCGTTGCCAACCGGTGACCTGTGCCGCTTGAGGAATGGGATGGGCAGCTCAAAATCGCCGCGTCTGAGAGACGATTCGCTGGATCCGCAAGAGGAGCAACCCGGCCGGTATATCGTCGGGATCGATCTGGGGACGACCAATTCGGCCGTGGCCTACGTCGACACCGCACAAG
The DNA here is from genome assembly GCA_007133715.1 of Planctomycetaceae bacterium. Taxonomy (GTDB): domain Bacteria; phylum Planctomycetota; class Planctomycetia; order Pirellulales; family Pirellulaceae; genus SLMF01. The sequence goes on along the minus strand of SLMF01000040.1, from coordinate 1,004 downwards.
AGCCCTGGCGGGTACAGACCCTGCCGATTCCTCAGCTGGTCGATCTGGGCCAGCACGAATCGCGTGATTCCCTGCCGTCGTTTCATTACCAACCGCTGGCCGAGGAACTGGCGGCGGTGGGGTCGCCAGCCGAGCGGAATTATCTGGTGGGCGTGCTGGCACGCGATCTGGGAGTTCGCAATCCGAGCCGGTTGGTCGTCTCCGCCAAGAGTTGGCTGTGCCATTCGGGCGTCGATCGGACGGCCGATCTGCTGCCGTGGCAAAGCGCGGCCGATGTGGTCCGGATTTCCCCGGTCGAGGCCAGCGCACGCTACCTGCGGCTGCTCCGCGATGCCTGGGAAACGCGCTTTCCCGCAGAACCGCTGGCCGCCCAAGACCTGGTGCTGACCCTGCCCGCCTCGTTCGACGAGGTGGCTCGGGAACTGACCGTCCAGGCGGCCGCCGCCGCCGGCTTGCCCCGCGTGGTCCTGATCGAAGAGCCTCAGGCCGCTTTCTATGCCTGGATCAATGCGCACCCGCATGACTGGCAGCAACGTGTCCTGCCGGGCCAGAAGATCCTGGTCTGCGATATTGGCGGCGGCACCTCCGATTTCACCCTGATCCGCGTACGACAGGGCCAGGGCGAGCGGGTTCAGTTTCATCGCGTGGCGGTGGGCGAGCACCTGATCCTGGGAGGCGACAACCTGGACCTGGCCCTGGCACGGCATATCGAACAGCAATTGGGCAAGGAACTCGAACCCCATGCCTGGTCCGTCTTGGTACGCATCTGCCGCCGACTGAAAGAAGATCTGCTGCACGACGCCTGTCCGGAAACCGTCAGCTTCAACCTGCCCGGCACGGGGGCCCGGCTGATCGGCGGCGGCCAGCGGGTGGTGGTCGACCGCGAGGAAGCTCGCCGCGTGTTGATCGAAGGTTTCTTTCCCCACGTTTCGCTGAACGATCGCCCGCGCAAGCAGACATCGGGGTTTCGCGAATTCGGCTTGCCCTACGCCCCCGACGCCGCG
>SLMF01000421.1 GCA_007133715.1 Planctomycetaceae bacterium | reverse complement strand
TAGAAGATGCCCTCGTTGCGAAATCGCTGGAGGTACAGTTTCAAGCTCTTCAATTCGAGGCAATGGCGGTCGGGCGTGTAGGTGAACGTCAGCACGCCAAAATCCGGCTGTCCCGTTTTCGGGCACAGCGAGGTGAATTCCGGGCAGCGGATCTCGATGGTGTAGTCCCGGCCCGGAAACTGGTTTTCGAAGATCTCCAACGTTTGTCGAAAGTCGTCCGGCATGATGCTCCTCCTGTTGTGGAAAGCATCATTGTGCCAAGATGTGGCCGCAGCAAAAGGAGGCGGCCCCGAAAGATGCGGGTCGCAGAAGTTTTTTTGTCGGTGCAGGGCGAGGGATTCTGGACGGGGATCCCCAGTATCTTCGTGCGAGTGGCGGGCTGTAACCTGCGATGCAGGTATTGCGATACCCCCTATGCGTCTTGGCACTGTGACGGCGAGGCTTGGTCGGTACCCGAACTCGTGACCCAAATCCAACGCTGGGAGGGGTCGCACGTCGTGCTGACCGGCGGGGAACCCATGCTGGCACCCGAACTGGGCTCGCTCTGTGACCGACTCCGCCAGGGTGGCTACCGGATCACGATCGAGACCGCGGGAACTGTCTACCGGCAGCTGGCCTGCGATTTGATGTCGATCAGCCCCAAACTGGACAATTCCACCCCGAACGGCGACAATTCAGGGATCTGGCGCCAGCGGCACGAGCGTTTGCGCCATGCGCCGGAAGTCATCGGGCGGCTGCTGGCCGAACATGTTTACCAGTTCAAATTTGTTATTGGCGAGCCGCGTGATGTCCGGCAGGTGCTGGGCTATTTGGAGCAGTTTCCCAGCATCGATCGCGATCGGGTGATGCTGATGCCGATGGGCACGGGGTTGGCAGAGCTGGAACGAGTGGAGCAATGGCTGGTCGAATCATGCCGCACGCACGGATTACGGTACTGTCCCCGTCGCCATATCGAGTGGTTTGGTTGGAAGCGCGCGACCTGAGATTCCATCCGAAATTTGGGGGCCTGCAGTGGACCGGGGGCTTGAAATCAGCGATGTTTTGCTGTCCCTTGGAAAGATTGGACAAGCGACTGGTCTCAGGAGAGCGTGTCATGTTCCAGCACGTCCGCCCCGTCATCGCCCCCTATCCTCGCCGTCCGGCGGTCTGCCACGATTACGATCCGCGCGCGGGCCAGGTGGCTCGCCAGATCGCCACGTTGATCTGCGAACATCTGCCGCAGCTGGTGGTCGAGCATGTGGGCAGTACGTCCGTGTCGGGGTGTGCGGGAAGGGGAATTGTGGATCTGATGATCCCCATTTCAGAGCAGCAAGCGGAACCCGTCCAAGCATTGCTTGAGCAACTGGGTTTCCAGCACCAGCAGCATCCCGATCCTTTCCCGGAGGAGCGTCCGATGCGTGTGGGGGCTTGGGAGTACGAGGGCACCCTGTTCCGGCTGCACGTGCATGTGATTCCGAAGAGTTCGCCGGAAGTGGACGACATGCGATTTTTCCGCACGTGTTTGCAGTCCGATCCCGAATTGCTCAAACTGTACGTTGCTCGCAAGCGGGCCATTGTGGAGGCAGGCACGACCGATCCGGTCGCTTATGGCCAAGCCAAGTCGGAGTTTATCAAGGAGTCGTTTGGTTAAGCTCCTGAAGGAAATAGCCCATATTGGGGAGGAAGCGAAGATGTCGGAGCGAAGGATCAGCGGATTTCGTCATGCGGACCGGGTGTCACGTCGCCGTTTTCTCCAGAAATCTGCGGCGGGGGTCTTGGCCCCCACGATCGTCTCTGCCACCGCCTTGGGCCGTGGCGGTGCGGTGGCGGCCAGTGAACGGATTACGTTGGGGTTCATCGGCGTCGGCGCGATGGGCAGCGGACACCTGAATTGGATGCTGCGTTTCCCCGAGACCCAGGTGCTGGCCGTCTGCGATGTCGATCGCTGGCGCCGGGAGCACGGCCTGCGGATGGTGCGGCAAGCGTATGCGGTATCGCGTCCCGAGGGCGATCCGTGGTCTTGCGAGGCGTATCGCGACTTGCGGGATCTGATTCAGCGAGATGATATCGACGGGGTGGTGATTTCGCCCGGCGATCGCTGGCACGCGGTGGCTACGGTCGAAGCGGCCAAGGCTGGCAAGGACATCTACTGCGAGAAACCGACGTCGCTGACGATCGAAGAGGCGTTGGCCATGATGCGGGTGGTGCAACGCTACGGGCGGGTCTTCCAGACCGGTTTGCAGCAGCGTTCGACGCCCGAGTTCGTGCGGGCCTGCCGGTTGGTCCAGGAGGGACGTCTGGGAAAGATCCACTATGTTTACGTCGGCCATCCGGGCACCTGCGACTATCTGAACCTGCCGGCCGAACCGGTGCCCGACGGGTTGGACTGGGATTTGTGGTTGGGCCCGGTGCCTTGGCGGCCTTACAATTCGCGTTTCCACCCCTATGGCAAACCGGCGGGGGTGGTGCCCTGGCATATCTGCCGCACCTTCGGCGCCTCGAACTTGACCAGCAACACGGTGCATGCGTTTGACGTGGTTCAGTGGGCGTTGGGAGCCGATGGCAGCGGTCCCGTTTCGGTTTCGCCCCCCGGCGTGGGTGAGTTTCCCATGCTGACGTACCGTTATGCCAGCGGTGAACTGCTGCATGTGGACTGGCGCGTCAACCCCCGCGTGCATCCGGTGCCGGAAGGCTGGTCGCCCGATACGAGTATCCAACCGTTCGGTGCCCTGTTTGTTGGCGAGGACGGTTGGATCCACGTCGGCCGCCAGGGGTTCCTGGAGAGCCACCCGGCCGATCTCGTCGCGGAGACGGAACAAGCCGAACGCGGCAGGGTCCTGGCAAATCATCACCAGAACTGGCTGGATTGCATCCGTTCTCGCGAGCGGACCGTCTGCGATGCCCTGGTGGGTTGCGGTTCCAGTATCGTGTCCCATGTGGGCTGCATTGCCCATTGGACGGGGCGGGAACTGCGTTGGGACCCCGAGCGCGCAGAATTCGACGATTCGCTGGCCAATAGGATGCGCAGCCGACCCCTGCGCGAGCCCTGGCGATTGGTCTGAACGCTGACCGCCCCGCGGTTGGCAAGGTTCTGACAGGAAAACCATCGTGCTCGTAATCGAGCGACCGTTGCGATGACCGAAATACAAGCATCCTCTTTCTCGCCGGGAGCAACCGATGAACATCGAAATCCATTACGTAGCCCAACTCAAGACGATCTTGCCCGCGAGACGCTCGAGTTGGACCAAGCCACCTCGGTCCGTGGGGTGATCGACCACCTGGTTCGTCAGCAGGGAAACAAATTCGGCGAGATGCCGCTGAAGGGCGACGGCACCGTCCGACCCAGCATCCTGGTCTTCGTGGACGATGCGCAAGTGGACCCGGAAGCTGCGGAGTCCCTGACCGACGGTCAGACGCGGACTCTGCTGAGCCCGATGGCAGGCGGGTAAGCAGCTGCCAAGAAATGGGAGAGATTGATGCTGAGCGGGGTCCGTGCAGGATCAGTTTAGCGGAACAATCCGGTGTCAATTGGGTTGAACGGCATCGTCTTGGGGGACGGAAAGGCTTGCCGTGTTCCGGAATTTGCGTAGACTTCATCGGCAAACGCATGCATTTGGAGAGCTGACAGCCTTGGGGCTCCGAAGCGACGTGATAATCACAGCCTCTGTATTTTCCCGTTTGGTGGTCCGATAATCATGTGTGGCCTGTTTGCTGTTTCGAGCCTTCTGCAACGCTTGGCTGCCTTGGGCACCGTCGGTTGGGTGCTGGTCTTAGTCGGGGGGTGCTCGGGTACGGTACCGGATGCGAGCCCGTCGGCCGATTCGGGACCGCCGACTGCCGAAGCGAGTTCGCCAGCGCCGTCTTCCGGGGTTGCTGTGCGAGCGGACCGCATTGCAACGGACGCGTCGCCGCGGGAAGCCGGAGGGCGTGGGGAAAGCCGTGCGGGGCCAGAGTCGGGCGACCGTGAGCCAGCGTGTCCGTCCGTTTCGCCGAGACGGCAGGATGCGGCGGGTTCGACCAAGCAGCGTCCGCGGCTGTTGGCCGACCTGCTCGAGGAGGATGCCGCGTCCGGGTCGGACGATTCGTTTTTGTCGTCTCAGGGATACCAGGGGCTCGTGCTGGAGATCGACGATGCACGTGTGGCGGCGGCCGGCATCCGCAAACTGTCCAGTCAGCATCTCACGCTGTACACCGACTTGGTGGAACAGCCAGCGGTCGACGAGCTTCCGGAAGTATTTGATCAGGCCGTCCTGCAATGGGCCGCCTATTTTGATGTAGAACCGGACCAGTTGGCCGATTGGCAGATCGTGTGCTTTTTGATCGAGCATCGGCCGCGTTTCGAAACGGTCGGCCTGTTTCCCTCGGAACTGCCGCCGTTCCGCAACGGGTACCAGTTGGAACAGTACATGTGGGTGTATGATCAGGAGGAGGACTACTATCGGCGGCATTTGTTCCTGCATGAGGGCACGCATGCGTTCATGTCCCAAATTTTGGGGGATTTGGGTCCTCCTTGGTATGCCGAGGGCATGGCCGAATTGTTCGGAACGCACCGTTGGCAAGACGGTCAGCTGACGTTGCGTTACTTCCCGCGGAACCGAGCGGAGACGCCGGGCTGGGGTCGGATCCGCATTGTGCAAGACGATCTGGCGACGAATCAGGGGATGATGCCGTCGGGGATCCTGAACTACGGCCCCCAAGCCCACCTGGACAACTCGCCCTACGGTTGGTGCTGGGCGTTTGCGGAGTTTCTGGACAGTCACCCGGATTATCGGGCCCGTTTCCGGGCGTTGGTTGAGCGGCTGGGCCAGCCGGATTTCACGGCCCGATTTCGCGAGGAGCTGGCGGACGATTGGTCCGATCTGAACGAGCAGTGGCAGGTCTTCGTGATGGATTTGGACTACGGATATGACCTGCAGCGGGCGGCCATTCAACGGCGACCGGTTCAGCCGCTGCCGCCGACCGGAGCCCGCGTTTCGATCGACGCGGCTCGCGGCTGGCAATCGACCGGTATTCGCTTGGAAGCGGGTCAGCGTTACGAGATCGTTGCCACCGGGCGTTATCAGGTGGCGGAAACCTCGGAGATCTGGTGGTGCGAACCGGGGGGTGTGACGATCCGCTATCATCAGGGGCGCCCGTTGGGCAAGCTGCTGGGTGCAATTCGGGATGAAACCCAGCCTCTGTCGGGGGTCTCGCCCCTGACACGCCCCGAGCCGATCGGTTTATCTCGCGTTTGGGAGCCGCGATTCGGCGGCACCTTATACCTGCGCATCAACGAATCGGCTGCCGAGCTGCACGACAACGCCGGTCAGCTGACGGTGCAGATCGGTCCGTTGTAGCCGGCAGACGGTCGGGAGCCTGCCCCTTCTTCTTCCGTTCATGAGTCCAAGGCCTTGCGGGACTCGAAGAATGCCTCCGAAACCGGTACAATGAGGCCGACTGCCCCACCCCTACGCATAGAAAACCAGGGTGATTCATGCCTAATCCGTTGCTACTTCCCGAGTTTCGCGAACTGTTGACCGAGGGAAACACGGAAACGCTGACCGAGCTGATGAGCGATATGCACCCCGCTTCCATTGCGGAGTTCTCGGAAGGGCTGGATGTCGACGAAACCTGGCAACTGCTCAGTTACGCCCCGATTGAACGTCAAGCCGAAGTTTTCAGCTTCTACCCCGCGGAAAACCAGGAGGAATTGGTCAGCGACGTGGGACGTGAGCGGATGTCCAGTCTGTTGGAAGCGATGTCGCACGATGACCGTGTCGATCTGCTGAAGCAACTGGACGAGGACGTGGTCGAGAGCCTGCTGCCGTTAGTGGCTCGGGCGGATCGCGAGGACATTCGCAAGCTGATGTCGTATCCCGAGCACACGGCCGGGGCGGTGATGACAACCGACTATGCGACGCTGCCCGCCGATGCGACCGTCAGCGAAGCTCTCTCGCTGTTGCGGCGTCAGGCTCCGAATGCCGAGACGATCTACTACGTATACGTTGTGGATAGGGAACGCCATTTGGTGGGCTTCGTGTCGCTCCAGGACTTGATCTTGGCACGGCCGACCGCCTTGGTCCGCGACATCATGCAACCGGAGGTCGTCTGCGTTGCGGTGGAACAGGATCGGGAGGAAGTCGCT
>SLMF01000039.1 GCA_007133715.1 Planctomycetaceae bacterium | reverse complement strand
TGCCGATGCCGCGATGCCGGTATTCGTGATCGACCAGCACCATGGCGATCCAGCCGATCGAACCGAAGATACAGGTGGTTACCGTCGCCACCTCCCGCCCGTCCCACCGAGCGACGAAGCATCCGTCGGGCTGCAGTTGCAAGAATCGCCGCCAATCCGCTGGCGTCTGGTTCCAGCCCGCCTGGGCCTTCAGTCGCATTCCCAGCCAGACGTCGCCCTCGGTCATAACACGCAATTCCATCATGGTCGGTTCCGGTCCGCGACACCTATTGTTCCTCTTGCTCCTATTGTGGGGAGCCGGATTCGCTCACGGGTGTTCCGGCTGCGTTTCGGGGGGCAGCGTAGCAGGTCAGGCGGTGGTCGGTGGTGGTCAAGTACAGGCGGCCTTGGGCGGCGATCAGGCCGTCGAAAACCGGGGGGACTTCCAGCGGGATGGTCCAGCTGTGTTCGCCATCGGCGGTGGAAAAGGCCACCAATTCGGCCCCGCAACGCCCTTCGAAAGCGGCCAGCGGATCGTCGGCCGGGACCCGATCCGGCGGGCCTGCAAACACCAGCGACTGGCCGGCCAAGACCATCGCCCGAATCCGGACCGGCAGCCGCTGGGACCAGCGGTCACGCTCCCCTTCGTGCTCGCGGGCGAACAGCCGGTATCCGTTGCGGCCGGGTGTGAATCCGCGGCGGATGGCGATCCGTTCGGTGAACACGTTCACGCCGTAAACCGTCTGGTCGTCGAAGACCAGCAGTTGGCCGAAGCTGGGAACGTTGCCGATCATGCGATCCCAGCCGGGCCAGCGGTCGCTGACGGTCCAGAAGCTGCCTTCGGCGTAGGTGTCGTCCAGCAGTCCGCTGGTCGCGATCAGTCGACGTCCGCTGGCCGCGCGCTGGGGGGCCGGGGCGTAGGACCGGACGCCTTGCCCCCGCGGCGGCGATTCCTCGGTCCGGCGAGTAAGATCGGGGGCAAAACGTTCTTGAAAAAAATACAAGTCGCTGCCGTCACTGACCAGAATATCCGCTTTCGCGCCTGCCATCGCGTGGGGCGTGCCCACCTCCTGATGCGGATCGGGCGTGGGGCCTTCCATACGAGCTTGGTACCGCAGTTCTCCGGTTTGCGGGTCCAAGCCGTAGAGCCACAGGCCGCCATCCACAAACGTAGAACGGCCAGCCAAGACATAGGCGACGGGTCGCGGCGGCTCGCTGCTCCGGTCCGCTTGGACCAGCACGCTGCCATGCACGGGCCACGCGGACTCGATTTGCTCATAGACCCCGATCCGTCGCTCGCGGGGGGCCGCCATGAAACGCCAAACCAATTCGCCGTCGGCCAGCCGGAGCGCGTACACCCAGCCGTCGGCCGAACCGAACAGCACCTGCCGCTGATGTATCGTGGGCGGCGAATCGATCCGGCCTCCGGCAGTGAACGACCACCGGCGCTGGCCGCTGTCGGCGCACAGGGCATGCAGGCGGTGACCGTCGCGTTCGGCCACCAACAGGGTGCCCTCTGCCACCACGGCCGCCGTCAAGGCCTGGCTTGCTTGGAACTCCCACCGCTGCTCCAGCGGCTGCTCACCCAGTTCGGTCGCGACGCTGCCACTGCGTCGCGCGTCGGCTCGGTAGGTCGGCCAATCGGCGGGACAGGGCGAAGCCTTGACCGTTGCCCCGGTCTCCGCCCGGTTGGCCGGGTCCGTCCAGGCGGGCCCGCGTTCCCGACGGGCACCGCTCGCCGGTTCCGGCGGCACTGCCGACGAATCGACGCGGGCGACCAAGGCGTTGAAATGATCGAGCAAGACCCCCGGGTAGCAGACGCACGGGTGGGACGGCACATACAGCATCCCGTTGGCCGGCATCACACCGTACATGCAAGGGGCACGCAGCCAATCATGCCGCTGGAAATCCTGGCCGAGCAGATCGAAGAATTCCACCCCGCGCTTGGGCAACAGCAAATAACGTTCGGTGGCCTTGCTGCGATAACACCGATAATGGTGCCCGGGGCTCTTGAGTCGGTCGGCTCGGATCGTTTGCACGACGTCGCCCGTCTGCGGATCCAGCCCCTGTCGCACCACGTCGGTGACGCGATCGACCTGGGGACGTCCCCGGTGGTCCGCTCCCCAGACCAGGCCTTGAGCCACGAAGATATCGGGCTGGTTGGTGATTCCCGGGCCATACTGCGTCTGCTCGGTTTTCCAGAGCAACCGGCCCGTTTCGGCGGAGAAGGCGTGCAGTCGGCCGGCGGCGGGTTGCGCATAATCGTCCCGTTTTTCTTCCGGCGTGTAGAAGACCCACGAATCGTGGGCGACCAGAGTTCCGGCCGTATTACGATGGCTGCGCAAGCTGGGGGCTTCCTCCGTCCGCCACAGCACCTCCCCGCGGGTCAGATCGCGGCAGACCAGTTGGTCGTAGGTCGAGTAGACCACGCGGCCGTCCTGCACGGCCAGGGTCGCGGGGGCCAGTGTTTCCGGTTCGCTCTGCCACAACCGCCGCCCGTCCTGCACGTCGAAAACGGCAATCCGGGCGGGCGCCGGCGGCGCGTCCATCAGGTCACCGACGTCCGGCTCCGGCTCGCGGATCGACAGCACCAGCAGACCGTCGCCAGCATACAGGACTTCGTCCGTCGGCTCCGTGCCTTCCAGCACACGCAGCACCTCGCCGCTGGCACCGTCCAGCACACTCAACGGCGCGTGATAGCCCCGCGTCACAAACAATTGGCCCTCGGCAGCGACCAGCCGCCGCGGCAATACGGGCGGCAGGTAACGCAACATGCGGTAACGTTCCCGCGGCGTCTGCCAGCGCTCCGCCGAATGCCACTGCTGCCAACCCCACTCGGGCAACGCTTGCCGCCACAGCAAACGCCCATTGAAGGCATCCCGGGCGAGCAGCGTCCAGCGAGAGGGAAAGCGGGGGTCGCCGATGCCGATCGGCCCTTCATCCTGGATCGAATAAATCCGGCCGTCCGAAGAGACCAGCGCCGCCTGACTGCTGTTGAACTCGTGGCTGCGAGCAAAACGCGGCCCGCTGATCCATTGAAAATGCCGGGGGGGACCGACCACGGTGTCCCGAGCGACCGCGTTGTTGCCCGGCCCGTGCAGGTAATGGGGCCAATCGTCGATCGCCGACGGTCGGGGTTTGACCCGCCGAGTCCACTCGCCAGCTTCCCGGACCAAGGCTACCCCTCCCGGCGCCAAAACGCGAAGCACCTGGTCCCACGCTGCGGCCTCCGGATGTTCCAGGACGACCACGTTCACCAGGTTGTCCCCATAGGGTAGGAACTGGCCATCCCAGTGGTCGGCCGAAACGGGACCATAGCGACCGGTGGCTGCGATCCGTTCCCGCGCCCGGCCGACCCGCTCTGCGTCCTGATCCAGGCCTTGCACGGTAAAGCCCTCCAGCGAGCCCAAATCGGCGGTCCGCTCGCCGCTGCCGCAGCCGAGATGCACGATCAGGCCGCCGGAGAAACCGGTGAGGGCGATCAGTTCCCGGGCGGACAGATCGGCTGCCGCCCCCGAGTTGCCCGCCAGCTGAGCGAAAGCAACCAGCAGCCCGGGGGCGAATCTCCAAACAAAACAAGTCCAGCCAGGGCGTCGCATGGTCCGGGCTCCTTCATGAACACGGGTGCAAGTGAGCCTTGGAATCCCGCATCCCGTGATGCCGTTCCGCAGCAATTCACATCCAAGTCGGTGGGGACGATTTCAGGGAAGCAGCCGGCAACGACACACTCCCAGAAATAACAATAACGGAGACACTCAGCGTCCTGCTTGTCCCGGGTCTTCAGCCCGGCACCTCCTGCGGATTCGTATTGTACACCCCCGAACCCCGGCGGTCACTACAGCCGCAACGTTCCCCCGTAGCGTCTGCGAAAAACCCGAGAAGACTTGCGCGCCTTGCTTCCAAGCAGGACGTGGCCGAGCTCAGTTCTCCGGCGGGATCGGGGTTCCGTGCGGGTCCCGCCGCGGCGCATTGGTCGCTTGACCCAAGCGCTGCCGCAAAGCCTCTCCCGTAAAATGCTCCAATCGCTCGGCTTCCTCATGCAAACGGTCCACCGGCACGCCCGCCGCACTGACCAAGTACTGTTCCCACAAGCGGTGCGAACGCACCAGTTCCCGGCCGCACCGGCTGCCGTGGTCCGTCAAACGCCAGCCGCCCGGCACCGGCCGGATCCGCCCCCGGAAACGTTGCCAGATCAGAACCACCCGCGAAGCCAACGGGCCGCTGAGCAACTGCTTCTGCAACTGCTCCCGAGAGACGGACTGACCCGGTCGCCGCTCGTCCCAACGGTACAGCACCGCCAGCAGGTCCTCGGCCAATATGCGCCAGGCCCCCTGATGCTGCCGAACCGCGCGTGCCAGCCAGCCGTAGCGAGGTGCAAAGAGTGCGGCCAGCAAGAATAGGAGCCCGGCAGCAAACGCCATCATGCCCGATGTGGTCGTGCTGCGATAACCAAACCAGACCGGCACCACCAGCGCACCCAGATGTCCCAGCACCGCCGAGAGGGCTGCCAGCACCGCACTCGCCACGATCATTCGTCCCAAACGGTCGGTCAACAGGGCCGCCGTGGCCGGCGGGACGATGAGCATCGCCACCACCAAAATGTTCCCCACGCTCTCGAAGCTGGCGACCGCCGTCACGGCCACCACGACCATCAGCAGATAGTGCAACATCCCGGCGTGAAAACCGCTGGCGGTCGCCAGGGCCGGGTCAAACGAGCTGAGCTTCAACTCTTTGTACAGCAGGCTGACGAACACCAGATTCAGCAGCAACACCACGCTCAACACCACCACCACTCGCGGGATCTCCCAGCCGGCGAGGGTCCAGCGATCCAGCGGCGTCAACTCGATGGCCCCGTACAACACACAGCCCGGATCCAATTGGACGCGATCCGCGGCCCGCACAATCATCACCAGCCCCAGGGCGAACAGCGCGGTAAACGTCACGCCCAACGCCGCCCCTTCGTCGACGTGACCGAAATCGCGGATCCATTGCGTCATCACGGCCGTCAGCAGCCCGAACAGCACGGCGCCCAGGAACATGGGTAAACTGCTGCGGCTGCCGGTCAGGAAGAAAGCGGCCGCCAGGCCGGGCAACACTCCGTGGCTGATCCCATCGCCCAGCATGCTCATTTTGCGGAGCACCAGGAAGTTGCCGGGCAGGGCGGCGGCCACGGCGCACAACACGCCCGCCACGACTATCCAACCGTCCAGCTGCCAATTCCACCCGGCGATGCCACTCATGCCCGGGCCTCCCCCTCCGCGTGCGAATCTGTCTGCGGAGCCGCTCCGCCGCCCGAGTCGAGCCGCCCGGAATCCGCCGACTGCTGTTTCAGCTCGTCCGCCAACATCGCCTCCAGCCGCTGCAAGGTCTGCGGATCGAGCACATCTTCGATCATCGCGGCCCCATGATCCACCCGGCCGGCCGCCACCTCGGCGTACGTCAGCAGATAGAGTTCCCAGAGCCGATGTTCGCGGGCCAGCCGGGCCGCACACTTCCACCCGGCCGGAGTCAGGGACCAGGCCGCGTCCGGGCGGCGGGCGACGAATCCGGCCCGCTGCGCACGTTTCAATTCCCGCCGCAAATCGCGCGCGGACCAACTGCGTGCGGCCAGCAACGTGGTAAAAGCCACCGCCGACGCCCCCGCGCTCCCATCGCCAGCCGCGGATCGGCTCGGACCCGTCGCCGCCTCGCCAAACGCCTCACTCGCTGCGTACAGCGCCCGCAATACGTGCTGGCGAATCAGCACCCGAGTCAGGCGCCGTCGACGCAAACCCCGCGACACCACCCCCCGCGCCGGCGCCAGCAGCATGCTGGCAAAAAACAAAACCGACGCCACCAACACAATCGTCGCTCCCGACGGCAGCCCCGGATACACCGCACTCAAACCGGCACCCGTCAACGAACTCAAACCACCCATGCCCGCCGCCCAACCCGTCATCCAGTCCATCCGCTCCGTCCAGAAACGAGCGGCCGCGGCCGGAATGATCAGCAAGGCAATCATCAACACCACGCCCACCGCCTGCAAACCGACAATCGTCACCAGCACCACCAAGCCGATCAGCAGTACATCCAAAGCCACCACCGGAAGCCCCTTGGCTCGCGCATACTGGTCGTCAAAACTCAACAGACGCAACTCCTTGAACAACAGCAGGCAAATCAGAGTACTGGCCGCTCCGGCCGCCCCGATCAACCAGGCATCACGGGCCACCAGCGATGCCGTCTTGCCGAACAGAAAATCTTCCAGCCCCGCCGCATGCCCCGCCGGCATCTGCTGAACCACGCCCAACAACGCCACCCCGGCGCCAAAGAACACGCCCAACACAATCCCCAACGCCGTGTCCTCGTGCAGACGCGTCCCGTGACGGATCAACAGAATCACCACCATCCCCAGCAAACCGCTGCCCGCCGCACCCGCCAGCAGCAGCGGCAACGATCTGCCCGAGTACCCCCCACTGACCGCCAGCAGGAACGCCAGCGCAATCCCCGGCAGCATCGCATGACTCAAAGCATCGCCCATCAGGGCCCGTTTGCGGAGCAACGTGAAACTGCCGATAATCCCGGACGCCAAGCCCAACAGGCCGGTCCCCAGCAGCACGATCCGGGTGTTATAGTCCTGCAGCCGCCAGAGCCGCCCCCAAGCCGCACCGGTGGTTTCGGCCGGGGCGCGGACTTGACCCGCCGGCGGCCACTCCGCCCCCAACGGCGCCGCCACCAACGGCTCCGCCACCGCCGACTCCGCCAACCCGGCAGTCGCTGCCAAGATCAGCAGCAGCACCCGCAAGCGCAGGCGAGCCCCATGCCGCATCACGTCCCCTCCCCCCGCCGCATCGCCTCGGTCGCCTCGTCCAATAACGTCAAGCGGCCGCCATACGTCGCCCGCAAATTCTCCCGCGTGAAAACCTCCGCCGTCGCACCCTGAGCCACCAGTCGCAAATTCAACAGCACCAAATGATCGAAATAATCCGACACCGTCTGCAAATCATGATGCACGACCAACACCGTCTTGCCACGCGACTTCATCTCGCGCAGGATCTCGATAATCGCCCGCTCCGTCGATGCATCCACCGAAGCAAACGGCTCGTCCATCAAGTACAGATCCGCGTCGTGAACCAAAGCGCGGGCCAGAAACGCACGCTGCTGCTGGCCACCCGACAGTTGACTGATCTGGCGGTGCGCCAAATCGGCGATCCCCACCCGGTCCAAGGCCTCCATCGCCGTCTGACGATGGCGGCGAGTCACCGGGCGAAACCAACCGATCTGCCGGTACAATCCCATCGTCACCACGTCCAAGGCGTCGACCGGAAAATCCCAGTCCACACTCTCCCGCTGCGGCACATAACCCACCCGGTGCCGACTCCTGCGATACGGCTGGCCGAAAATCCGCACACAACCCGACATGCAGGGCACCAAACCGATCACCGCTTTGATCAGCGTGCTCTTGCCCGCGCCGTTCGGACCCAATACGCCCACCAACTGGCCCCGCGGAACCTCCAACTCAATGTCCCACAACACGGGCCGCCGATGATAGGCTACCGTCAGATCCTGGACCCATAACGGAGCCACACTCGCCCGCGCCACTTCCACCGAACCTGCCGTTTGCTCCGTGTTCATCGGCCGCTCGACAATCGCCCGTGCAGACCCGCCCGAGGCGCCTCGCCGCCCAAAGCTCGCGTCACGGTCGTGATGTTGTGGTCCAGCATCCCCAAATACGTCCCCTCGTACGTCCCCGACGGACCCATCGCGTCCGAAAACAGTTCGCCACCAATCCGCAACGAATGGCCCCGCGAACGGGCCCCCTCGACTAACGCCTCTACGTTCCGCGGCGAAACACTGCTCTCCACAAATACCGCCGGAACCCCCTGCAACACAATCAGATCCACCAACGCGTTGATCCGCTGCAGGCCCGCCTCCGACTCGGTCGACAAACCCTGGATCCCCCGTACCTCCAAACCATAAGCGCGACCCAAATAATGGAACGCATCATGCGAGGTGATCAGGATCCGACGATCCGGCGGGATCGAAGCCAGCGCCCGCGCGGCATAGTCATGCAAGAGTTCGAGTTCCTCCAAATACGCTGCCGCTCGGCCCTCGTACTCCGCCACACCCTCCGGATCGAACTCGCCCAGCGCAGCAGCCACCGCCCCCACCGCCTCCTTCCACAGCCGAACATCCATCCAAATGTGCGGGTCATAAACCAGCGCATTCTCCGACGATCGCAGGACCCCGGTTTCCGCGATCCGCTCGCCTACCGCCACCACCGGCTGGTTCCGACCGATCCGCGCCAACGTGTCCAGCATCTTGCCTTCCAGCATCAACCCGACACAAAAAATGATGTCGGCGTCCAAAATCAGCTGGACATCATCCCGCGTCGGCTTGTACATGTGCGGATCGACGCCCGAGCCCATCATCTGCGTCACTTCAACCCGCTCGCCACCCAATTGACGGAGCGCATCCGCGACCATCCCCACCGTCGCCACCGCGCGAATTGGATGTTCTCCCTCGAAATGGAATGACCTATATCCATCGAAAGGGGCATTCGAAGCATCCATGGAAGAACCCGTACACGCTGCGATTGCCAGCAGCATTGCGGACACCGCCACCCTGATCATGCCGACTCCTAAATTGTAGTATCTGCTACACTTCGCTGCCTATTGTACTTGTTGCTCCCGGTCGGTCAAGTCATTACAATCGGGAATTGTCCCGGGAGGAAGAGATGCCCCAGCCTGCCAGCTGTTCTGATCCACATCGCCGCACTCGTCGCGACCACGCCACCGAAACGGCGGAAGACTATGTCGAGGCGATTGCGGATGCGGTGGATGAAAAGGGCCACTGTCGCGTGATCGATTTGGCCCGACGTTTCGCCGTCAGCCACGTGACCGTGAACCGGATCCTGGCTCGGCTGCACGAAGCAGGTTTGGTCCGCACCCAGCGTTATCGTCCGGTCGAGCTGACGTCGGCGGGCGCGCAACTCGCCGCCGAATCGCGGCGGCGGCATCGCATCGTGTTCCGCTTCCTGCTGTCGATCGGAATCGACCCACGCACGGCGGCAATCGACGCCGAAGGCATGGAACACCACGTGAGCCCGCAGACCTTGGCTCGCTTCGAGGAGTTGTCCCGTTCCCTGACAGAACCATGATTGGAAAGCCATGTCCACGTCCCCGCTTTCGACCCGCTCGCGTGCTGCCTGCTCGCGGCGACGGTTCTTGCAGACGTCGGCTGCCGCGGTCTGCGGGATGCCCGCCCTGATCCCCGCCACCGCTCGAGCATTCGTGCCCGGCAGCGCCGCGTGGTTTCCGAAATCCGTGAGGAAGGGATGATCAAGCGATACCCGGGTTGGAAGGCGATACGCGAGTGGAGCATTGCGTTCGGGACGACGCTGCGGATCGCGGGCGGGCGGCGGCCGATCACGCTGCCGCCTGCCGACCCCGCGCTCCGCGCGCGGGCGGCCGAGTTACAAAGCCATGTGGTCTGGCTGGCCCAGCGGATCGGCGAACGCCATGTGCCGGGACGGCCGCAAGCCCTGGCAGCGACCGCCCAATACATCCAAACTCAGCTGGCCGCCGCCGGCTATCGGGTCGAGCCCCAGGTTTATCACGTCGCGGGACACGCCTGTCAAAATCTGGTCGTCCAGCAGCAGGGCTGCCAACGCCCCGAGGAGATCGTGGTGGTCGGCGCCCACTACGATTCGGTGCCCGGCTCGCCAGCCGCCAATGACAATGCCAGCGGCGTCGCCGCACTGCTGAATCTGGCGAACGAACTCCGCGGGGTGCCCCACGATCGCACGTTGCGGCTGGTCGCCTTTGTCAACGAGGAAGCGCCCTACGGCCTGACCGAACAGATGGGGTCCTGGGTCTACGCCCACGCCTGCCGCCAGCGGAACGAGCGGATCACCGGCATGCTGTGTCTGGAAACCATCGGCTGCTACAGCGATCGGCCGGGCAGCCAACGCTACCCGCCGCGACTGGGCTGGCTCTTTCCCTCGCGGGCAAACTTCATCGCCCTGATCGCCAATACCCGCTCGGCCAGCCTGGTCCGCCGCGTCGTGCGGGACTTCCGCGCACACGAAAACTTTCCCTGCCAGGGCGTGGCTCTGCCCGAAAGCGTCTCGGACATCACGCGGTCCGATCACTGGTCCTTCTGGCAACACGGCTATCCGGCCCTGATGGTCACCGACACGGCACCGTTTCGCTACCCGTTCTACCACACCCCGCAAGACACGCCGGACCGAATCGATTACGAGCGTACGGCCCGAGTTGTCCGCGGCCTGGGCCACGCCCTGCGAAAACTGCTGAGCGTCGCCAGCTGAGGCGGGCCGCTCAAAAGCACGGTCCCGCACCGGTGGCAGCCAGGTTTGGCAACTACCGCATCGGCCCCCCCCCTTTTCTGACAGCGCCTAGATCAACGACTGCATGCTCCGCAACCCCAGCGGTTCGCGGCAGGCAAAGGGCTCGCCATAGGCCGTGCCAATCGTCTTGCCCCAATACGCGGCTTCGTCACGCAAACGCTCCAGAAACGTCGGCGACCGACTCGAACGACCCGTAATGAACTGGCTGCGATAGCTGGCAATCGACGCTTGCTTCTGCTCCCAATAGGGACTGATATCCAGGACAAAGGCCGGTTGGGGCACCATCCGCAAATGCACACAGTAGTAGTGATACAGCCGCTCCGGATGATGCGGTTCCCCCGGCAAGTCCGTCTTGGTCAACTTGGCCCAGAATCGGGCCGCTTCCACCAGCTCGGTCGCGGCGACGTGATCCGGATGGGCGTCCACCCAGTACGGCGCGAACAACCAGCGCGGACGCCGCTGGCGGATCACGCCCGCCACCTGCCCGCGGGCCGCCAACGTCGGTTCCAGCGAGCGGTTGGGCAGCCCCAAATTCCCCCGCCAATCCAGCCCCAAAATCTCCGTGGCACGCCGCGTCTCCTCAACTCGTAGCTCCGGACTGCCGTGCGGCGTCGGCTCGCCATCGGTTAGGTCCAGCACCCCGACCCGCCATCCTTCTGCCTTGAATCGCAAAATGGCACCGGCCATCCCCAGCTCCGCATCATCGGGATGCGGCGCAATGACTAATACATCAACATTCATGCTCCATCCACTCGTTCTGCGGGTCGTTGAAACACGATCAGACCGTCACGGTTCTGCACCTCCCGGTAGCCGATGCGGTGGGCTTCCTCCCGCACCCGCGCAGTCCGCTCCGGTGATTGCTGGAATTGCTCGTAAGTGTCCAGCACGATCCAGTCGAACACTTCCAAGGGCGAGCGGCCGGGACCCGCCTCGGCGGATAGTGCTTCCCAGCGGACCAGCGCCTGCTCGACCGACTCCAAACGCCGCACGTGCAGCAAATGAGCGGCGACGCGGCCCGTCGCCAATACGGCAACGTCCGCCCGGTTCACGCGCCGCACCGTTTCGCTCAACAATGCATGCCCCGGGCTACCCGCCGCACGCGGATTGGAACCATGCTCTCCTTCCGGCGAGGGATAGGTCTGAGCTTGCATCAGAGTCAGCGTCGGACCGCTCCACGGCAAACTACCGAACAGCCAGGAAGCGGTCAAGCAGGCGGCCAGCGCCCCGCAAGCCGCGGCAGCTGACCAACCGCCGCCGCGTGCTTCCGACTGCCCCCCCTTGTCCTCCGCCCACGCTCCTGTTCCCCCGGCTCCGCACAACGCGGCTAGCCAAAATACCAGAATCATCTCCGTCACGTACTGGAAAGCGATGCTGGTGGCCGGACCGTGAGGCCAGGCCACCAGGACCGCCAA
This sequence comes from Planctomycetaceae bacterium, assembly GCA_007133715.1. GTDB lineage: Bacteria > Planctomycetota > Planctomycetia > Pirellulales > Pirellulaceae > SLMF01. The sequence goes on along the minus strand of SLMF01000039.1, from coordinate 8,683 downwards.
CGGCAACACGGTCGCCAGCAGCAGCGGCCCGCCCCGCAATACGGCCGGCAGATGCCACGGCACCAGCAGCGCCAGCAGGAAGTAGACCACGGCCGGACGCAGCCACTGGCCCCAAAAGACCGCCGGGCGCAGCACCGGCGAAAACAAAATCGCCAGGCCGGAATCGCCCAGTTCCGCAAACCGTCCCGTCTGGAATTCCGTAAACGGAGCCCAGCTCACAATCATGCCGAAAGCGAGTACCAGCGCTGCCCAAAGACAGAGCCAGTTGCCCAGCGGCAATCGCTCGGCCAACTGCGTATCACCCCACACGCCGGAAAGGAGCCACCTGCGCTGTGTGCGGCCCCCGGTCGCTTGACCGTACGCCAAGCCCTCGGCAGCCACCTCACTCGACCCACCACCGCCCCAAAAAAACTCCCGCAACGAACCGCCAGCTCCGCCAGGCACTCGCGCTACACGGGCCACGCCCCAACGCTGTAAAGCCAAAGCAGCCGCCAAACAACCGGCCACAACAATCACCGTCTGCTTGAAACTGCAGGCTAACAACAGAGACAGCAGAGCCGCCACCCGGTGCCCGCCCAACAATAACCAAACCGACAGAAACAACAGCGGCAACGCCAAACTGACCGGATGCCAGCCGTACGAATAGGACCGATTCAAAAGTCCCACGGACGGATAGCCAAGATAGACTGCCGACCACACCAGGGCCAACGCGGGCGATGCCCGGAAACGCCGCGCGATGCCGTAAGCTAGCAGCCCGGGCAACGCCAAGCAGAACGCCTGCAGGACCAGGAACACGCGAGCGTCCGGCCACAAGCCCCACAGGGGGGCCAGTAAAGCCAAGCCCGGGTTAAAGTGATCCCAAAAAGCGGGCAGACTGGGCGTTTCCAGCAACCAACCGCGCCCCTCCCAGGTGTTGATCACGCGGAGTGCGAAGTGCCCGAAATCGTGATAACCCAACATGAAATCCCGGTAATCCGCCATGGCTTCCCAATACCACCAGCTCGTAGCGGCCGCCACCAACCCCAGCACGGCGGCAACACACGCTCGCGGGCCACCCTGCCAACGCCACCTGGTTTCCCCCCAACGTGAAGCGGCCATCCCCGTCACGAAACTCAACCATAACGGCTCGGAAAACGTGGCAGCCAACGGGAGCCCGGCACCGCGCAGCAGGTCCAGCGCCGGGATCGCCACGGCCAGAAGCAACCACCGGCTGGACGACGGCACCCGGTCCTCACCTGCTGCCTGGTGCACTCCTACCCAGCACCAGAATACCCCCCCAGCCAGGATCAATAATAACCGCCAGATCGGGAGAACAATGAACCCCCATACCACGGGCGCCGAGGCCAGGACTTCGTAAAAGTCCACCAGATGGTCACGGGTCGACAGCAGGGCCAGGGCCCACATCCAGACCACGGCGGCGGCGACGGAAATCCAGCGAGCGACCTGTTTCGAAGCGGGAGAACGAGCGTCTTGTTTCATTCGGCCATCGTGCCCCGTCTCGGGCCGAGCGTCAAGCGGCGTTTACGTTCCGGGATCCAGCAGGATGGCCAGCAGGCCCTCGACCAACACCCGCTGTTCCGAGTCGGACGCAATATGTGGCTCGTAAACCGCCCGGATCTTCACGCCCTCGAGAGCCGCCAGCATCAGGTCGACGGCAGCCCGCGGATTCCGGGCGGTCGTCCGCCCCGCCGCACGCACCGCTTCGAGTAACCCGACGTATAACTCGCGAACCGAATCGTAAAACTGAAGCCAACTCGCCCGGATCTGCGGATCCTTCAGCGACAAGGCAAAAATCTCGGTCGTGAACACCCGGGCAGGACGATCGATCACACAGCGACGGACCGACATCTCGAGTAAGCAACGCAGCCGGTCCACAGGATCGCTCCACGACGCAATCTCCCGATACACATGCTGCTGGTAAGTCCGATAATAATGCTGGCAGGCGGCCAGCACGATCTGATGCTTCGACGGATAGTGACTGTAGAAACTGCCCTTGGTCACTCCGGCCCGTGCGGCGATGTCGTCCACGGTCACATTGTCAAAACCACGCTGCCCGAACAACGCGTAGGCATGTTCGGCAAGCAACGCGGGCATCTGGGGCGCTGTTCGCGGCATTCCTTGTTCCTCCGTGTGTTCGATCTGCGGGGGGGGGAAGGCGAGTCCACGATCTGCGTCCCACCAAACTCCCGCTCACCGCCTGAGAGACACACGCGCTGCTTCCATCTTAGGATCCGGGGGATCACCCCCCCACGTAGGGCGATGCCTGCGAGTCGGACACGGTTTCAAGGTGGCGGTGAGAAAACCGCGTCGGCCGCGGGCGATCCCAAGCCACCTCCGCGGTCGTGTCAGAGGCTCTAAGGATACTAGGCAGTATGTTTTTGTCAAGCGGTCTGGGGAAGAGCCTTGTCGACTGAAATTTTCTTTCTCGACACAAGAAGAAAAAAGTTTGACAAATGCAATGCGAGCCGCTAGGATCCACGCCAGGTACTGACCAGTATCCTTCCCCGACGCTGGTCGGCCTCGGCTGCAAAAGGTCCGGTTTGCTCGTGGGCAGTGCCCGCGGTCGCTTTCTCTTTCGGTATCGCTTTTCTTCGGAGCCAATGACCATGACCTTGTCCAGACAAGCTCGGTCCGGCCGGCGAGGCTTCACGCTTGTGGAGCTACTGGTTGTGATCGCCATCATCGGAATCCTGGTCGCCCTGCTGTTGCCCGCGATTCAGGCGGCGCGCGAGGCCGCGAGGCGAACCCAGTGCAACAACCGCTTGAAACAGATCGGCGTGGCATTGCACAATTATCACGACACCTTCCAGCGGCTGCCCTTGAGCGATCCGCGTTGCCCCAACGTCGGCGTGCCCATCGGCAACAAGCGTTGGGGCTGGATGCCGCGGCTGCTACCTTACATGGAACAGAGTGGGCTGTACGACCAACTGGATTTCAACTTGGCCTCCTGGCAGGGGGATAATTTCCAGTATCTTCAGCAAGTGCATCCCTCGTTCGTATGCCCGTCCAACCCTCTTTACGACCAGATTCGCGAACAGGAGTTTTTCGCGGCACCTAACTGGCGCATCTCTTCGGCCGACTTTGCAGCCGTGATCGGCGATTACCAGAACGCGACGGGCGTCGGGGCGACTCCGACCTTCGGGAACGTGGGTTGTTTTGAGCAAGTGCGGGGGATGATCGGGCGCTGGAATTGGAGTGCCCGCTTCGGCGACGTTCCCGACGGACTCTCCAATACGTTTTGTGTGGGCGAGGCGATCGGGGTCACCTGCATCACGCAAAATTGGGGGGTCCAATCGTTTGGGACGACAGCCCATCCGATCAATTACATGAACGACTCGCTGATCCAGAATCTGCCCACGCAGGCGAATCCGCGTTGGGACGAGTCGATCGGTTTTCGCAGTTTCCACCCCGGAGGAACCCATTTTCTGATGGGTGACGGTGCCGTGCGGTTTGTGGGTGATACCATCGACGGGCCGACCTACCGGGGCCTGGCCTCTCGGATGGGGGGCGAGCCCGTGGTGTTGCCCTAAACGGCGCTCCGCGACGGCGTTCCCACCATCCGTTCCTCTCAAGGAGTGTGCAGATGCAACGTTTTTCTCTCGCTGCGGCGATCCTGTGCGCCGCCTTGCTCGCCGTCTCCGGCTGCGGACGCGGGCGGGGAAACATGGGCCAAGTCTCCGGGACCGTCCGTTATCAAGGCGAACCCATTCGCGACGGCAGTATCGTCTTCGAGGTGTCGGGGAACCGCCCGGCATCCGGCAAGATCGTGGATGGCCAGATCACGCAGGTCACGACCTTCGAGCCCAATGACGGCGTGCCTGTCGGGTCGGCCAAGATCGCCGTGCGGGCTTTTGACGACGACGACACGGCCAGTGCGGTGATGGACCATCCGGGTGATATCCAGCGCCAGGAAACCGAGGGCTATATGGAGGTGCCAAAGTCCCTGTTGCCAGAGCGGTACGCCGATCCGGATACGAGTGGCTTGACTTTCCAGATCGAACGCGGCGAGAATGTGCTGGACCTGGAGCTGACTCCGTAACCGTTGACAGCAAAGCCGAAGCCATGGATCGCGAAGCGCTTTACCAGCAGCGTCTGAACCGTTACGTAACGGCGATGCGGAATGAACGTCCGGATTGCATCCCGTTGCGGCCGTTTGTGGCGGAGTTCACGGCCCGCTATGCGGGTTACACGTGCCAGCAGGTGGCGCACGATTATCGCTACGCGTTCGACGCGGCCCTGCAGTGCGCCCGCGACTTCGACTGGGATGCTGTCGTGCCCAACATGGTGGCCGCTTGGACCGGGATGGCCCAGGCGGCTGGCCTGCGCTACTACGGGATTCCCGGCTTCGATGGTTTGCCCGACAATTCGGCGTTCAACTATATCGAGCCGCCGGAGGAGCAGGCATTCATGCGGGCGGATGAATACGATTCCTTCTGCGCCGATCCGACCGGCTTTCTCTACAATGTCTGGCTGCCCCGCGTATCGACCGAGATCCGCGGCCCCGGCGACACGGCGACGTACCGCGGCAATCTGGCTCTGGTCAAGAGCGCGATGGCCATGCACCAGTACTTCCACGCCTTCGGCCCCCACATCCGCCAGCTCCGCGAACAGTGCGGGGTGGTGCCGGCCCTGGCCGGAATCTTCAAAGCGCCCTTGGATATCCTCGGCGACAAACTCCGCGGCTACCTGGGACTGACCATGGATCTGTTCTCGCAGCCCAAAAACGTGCTGCGGGCCTGCGAGGCCCTTATGCCGCATCTGTACCATGTCGGCCTGACCACCTCCGACCCGCAGGGGCAGTTGCCGATCGGTTTCTGGATGCACCGCGGGTGTGTGCCCTTCGTCAATCCCCAACAGTTCCAATCGGTCTACTGGCCCACGTTGAAACCGATTATCGAGGAGTTCTGGAAACAAGGACGGCAGACCTTGTTCTATGCCGAAGGACAATGGCACCATCATTTCGATGCCTTCCGCGAGTTGCCCGACGGCAGTATCGTCTTTCACTGCGACCGAGACGATCTGTTCCAGGTCCATCGGCGACTGCACGACAAATTCGCGATCAGCGGCGGGATCCCCAACGTGTTGCTCAGCTTCGGCACGCCCGACGAAGTCCGCCGCTACTGCCGCCGGGTGATCCAGGAAGTGGGTGCGTCGGGCGGCTACATCATGGATGCCGGGGCGATCATGCAGAACGATACTCGCGTCGAGAACCTGCAGGCGATGACGGAAACCTGCCGCGAGTTCGGAAGCTACTCGGCGGGCAGCTACGCGCCGCCCACCGCGACGCCACCAGCGGAAACCGAAGCGGCGCGGCAGAGCCGAGCGACCGTACCCGGACTGGACGGGCAAGCCGCTCCCGACGTGCCCGCCGGCGTCTGCTGGCCCTGGTACCAACAGGTTCGCCAGTTGCCGAAGCTCAGCGGTGATCCGGACCTGGTCCGCGATATCTGGAACCAGATCGAAACGCACGCCAGCACCTACATCTGGCAACTCCTGTTGGCGTTTTAAAGCCGATTCCTCGCCCGCAACACAAACGAAGGCACGTGACCCCACGTTCCGCTTGCATTTCTGACCGGCTTGCTCTAATCTGCGTAAAACAAAAGTGGGGCAGAAACGGGTGGACGCAGGATGGTCGGGGCACTGAAAACCGTGACGTTGGGTTGCAAGGTCAATCAGTACGAGACGCAGTACGTACGCGAGGCCTTGCTGAAAGCGGGGTACACGTTCGCCCAGCCGGGGGAAGCGGCCGAACTCTGTCTTGTGAACAGCTGTACGGTTACGGCCGAAAGTGATGCGAAGAGTCGGCAAGCCATCCGCCGCCTGATCCGCGAAAATCCGGAAGCTCGGGTTGTGGTCATGGGCTGTTACGCCACGCGGGCTCCCGAAGAGATCGTGGCCCTGGGCGAAGGGGTCGAGGTATTGCCGGACAAACGGGACCTTCCCACGCTGCTGAGCAGCTTGGGAGTGGTGGAACCGCCGGTGGGAATCTCTCGGTTCGGCGATCGCAGCCGGGCCTATGTCAAGGTCCAGGATGGCTGCCGATTACGCTGTACCTACTGCATCATCCCTCAGGTTCGGCCGCATCTGAGTAGCCGTCCGGTGGTTGAGGTCTTAAACGAAGTGCGGCGTCTGGTAGACAACGGATATGGCGAGATTGTCTTGACGGGCGTGCATTTGGGGCATTACGGTCGGGAAACTGCGGGTGGCGGGCGTGCGGCAGACACGCCGTCGCTGGCGACTTTGGTGCGGCAGATCGCGGCGGTGGCAGGCGAGTTCCGCGTGCGCTTGTCCAGTATCGAGGCGACGGAAGTGACGCCCGAGTTATTGGAGACGATGCGAGATTCTCCCGACAAGGTCTGCCCGCACCTGCACATCTGCCTGCAGAGCGGTTCGGACCGGGTTTTACACCGGATGCGGCGGCGGTGGTCGCGGCGTTCGTTCTTGCAGCGTTGCCAGTTGGTTCGCGAGCGGCTGGACCAGCCCGCGCTGACAACCGACGTGCTGGTCGGTTTCCCGGGCGAAACCGACGCGGATTTCGAGGATACTTGCCGGGTGTTGCAGGAGGTGGGTTTCTCGAAAATACATGCGTTTCCATTCAGTCCGCGAGCGGGCACTCCGGCTGCGGTCATGCCGGACCCGGTCCCGCGAGCGATCCGCACCGCCCGCGTGCGGCAGGTGGCGGAGATCGAACGGGACTTGCGGCAACGCTATTTCTCCAGTCTGATCGGCCGCCGTTTGCGGGTGTTGGTCGAAGCAGGCGGGGGCCGATATGGTGACGGTCGGGTAGGAACCGCTTGCCGTTACGCGCCGGTCGAGCTGCCCGCTGGGGGGTACCGATTGGGCCAGCTGGTAGATGTCAAGGCGGATGAAGTGTTGGCGGGCGCGCGGATCCGCGCCGTGTGATTTCGGATGCTTGGTTTGCGAAAAGGTGGCCTCGTGTTGTACGCAGTGATTATGGCCGGCGGTGCCGGCACTCGCTTCTGGCCCGCCAGCCGGGCGGCGCTCCCCAAACAACTGTTGGCCTTGACCGGCGAGCGGACGATGCTCCAGCAGACGTGGGACCGGGTGCAAGGGCTGGTGCCGGTCCAGCGGGTGCTGGTGGTGACCAACCGGGAGCTTTCCGCGCGCGTGGCGGAACAGCTGCCGGCGCTGCCGTCTGCGTCCCTTTTGGGCGAGCCGTGCAAGCGGGATACGGGGCCTTGTACGGGGCTGGCCGCGGCCGTGCTGGCCCGGCGGGATCCAGATGCCACGTTGCTGATGTTGCCCGCCGATCATGTGATCCGGCAGCGAGCCGCCTTTCACGCAGCCGTATCGCATGCAGTGGATTTGATCGACGCCGATCCCACCCGGATTGTCACCTTCGGGATCCGACCTTCGTATGCCGCCGAATCGTTCGGCTACATCCAGCGGGGCGATCCCCTGGCCTGTGGCACGGACCGTCCCCCCACCTTTCACGCTCGATCGTTTCGGGAGAAGCCCAAGGCGGAAGTCGCGCGGGCTTATTGGGCCGCCGGCGACTATTACTGGAATTCGGGGATCTTTGTCTGGAAAGCGGCCACGATCTTGGCCGCTTTGGCGCGGAACGAGCCGGAGATGTTCGGGCATCTCGAGCGGATCGCGGCCCAGCTCGGCAGCCCTCGATTCCCCGACGTCCTGGAACGCGAGTTTGCCGCCCTCGCCGGCAAGTCGATCGACTACGCCGTGCTCGAGCATTACAACAATCGGGTTGTGATCGAAGCCCCCTTCGATTGGGACGATGCGGGCAGCTGGCAAGCGATGACCCGTTTGCACCCGGTGGATGAACAGGGAAATACGGTCGTCGGCGGGCGGCTGCTGACAAAGGATAGCTCGGGATGTGTGGTCCACTGCAATCCAGAACATCTGGTGGTGACGCTGGGGCTCCGCGACTGTATCGTGGTGCAGACACCCGACGCCACGCTGGTGGCCAACAAACACGACGAGGAAGCGGTACGTCAAGTGGTTCACGAGCTGAAGGAGCGGGGATGGGAGGCCTATCTATGAGTTCCGTTGCACGGCGGTTGGGTTGCTCGGGGCTGGCCGCGGTCCTCTTGTGGGCTGCGGTCAGTGCAGGGGACGAGCAGGAAACGCGCTGGTCGACGGTGGTCGAGCGACTTCAGGTCGCCGCACCCACCATGGGCGGGGTCCAGATGTGGACGGACGAGCTGATCTTCCGCGAGTGGCGGATCCAGCGGCATGCGGTCACCGACCATTACCGCTTGCTGGACGAGCGGGATTATCGCCGGGCGGCAGGCACCTTCGAACAGTGCCGCGAGCAGCTGGAGCAGATCAAGCGTGAACAGGGACTGGCCCCGGTCTGCGGGCCGGTGGTGCTGGTGCTGCACGGTTTGACCCGCTCACGCAATACGATGCAACCGCTGGTCGATTATCTCCGCGAGCAGGGGGATTGGACGGTGTTGAACGTGTCCTATGCCAGCACACGGGACGATCTGGCGGGACATGCGGCGGCCTTGGAGCGAATCATCTCGCATCTGGATCCCGGGGTGGCGGAGATCTCGTTTGTCGCTCACAGCCTGGGCAATCTGGTTGTCCGCCGCTATCTGCACGACGTGTATCGCCGGGCGGACCAAGCCCTTCCGGTCCCGCAATTCGGCCGGATCGTCATGCTGACCCCGCCCAACAACGGTGCTCAGTTGGCCGAACG
>SLMF01000581.1 GCA_007133715.1 Planctomycetaceae bacterium | reverse complement strand
TATTCACGCCTTTACCCGATTCCGGGGCGATAAGACGACCACCATTTTAGGTTACTCTGGGCAGTCGAATTGAAACTGCGCAGCCAGGGAAGACTGGGCGACTTGTCTGAGCTGTGACCTGTCCCCACGGGCAAAAACATGTGAACTCCAAGGAAGGATTCTGAGCGTGGAATGCGGCCTTTTGCACGCTGCCCGTCCTGTACACGCACCCGGGGGGCTTGACAAGCGTGGCTATCGACGGTGAAGTTAGCTGCGCTCGGCATCCTCGCGGGCACGACGTCGAAACCAAAGTCCTCCTGCTGCTTGGTCGGTCGCTTCTAAGGTTCGTTTTGATGAATAAGAAACAAGCGTTTGAATGGTATGCGAAGTACGTTTGGCCGGTCGTCCGGCGTTGCGTCAAGATCTCCCGTCGTTGCCGCCGTTGCATCCTTTCGGAACGCTACACCGATTTGGAAGACGGTGTTTGCGAGTTCTGTCGCCGGGGTGAGACTTCGACCGAGTCGGGTACTACGGAAGTCAGCCCGGAGACTCGGGAGCGGTTCGATCAGCTGATCCGTGCGCATGTGGGGGGCAGCTCGCCCTACGATGCGTTACTTTTGCTAAGTGGCGGCAAAGACAGTGCCTATATTTTGCATCGCATTCGCCAGGAGTATCCGGACCTGCGTTTGCTTTGCGTCACGGTCAACAACGGTTTTATGAGCCCTTTTGCGATTCGCAATGCCAATTTTGTCGCGGAGAAGCTGGCGACGGATCTGGTCGTTGCCAACGCTTGCATCGGCGAGTTTGCTGATGTTTTGCGGGAAGCGTTTCTCAGTCTGAACGGTCGCGGCGCCTACGGAGTGGTGGATTTTGCGGACGGCAGCACGATCTTCAAGGTCGGCCAGCGTTTGGCCAAAGAACACCGTATTCCGTTGCTGATCGGCGGATTGTCTTGGGTCCAGGTACAGATGATCGTCGGCGAAGACGATTTTCAACGGGTCGAGGGAGACGGTCCTCGGATGGTCTTTCCGCTTGCCGTGTGGCGGACGGACGAGCAGGAGATCCGTCGTCAGGTACGCGAGTTGGAGTTGATGCTGCCAGGCAGCGACAGTCCCTTGGTCAGCAACAGCACCTTGATTTTTGCCATGATGGCCGTCGATATTATGAATATTGGATACAGCAGCTTCGAGCCAGAGTTTGCACAGCTGGTCCGCGAAGGCAAGACGGACCGCAAACACTGGTTACACCTGTTTGAGCTATTCGAGTATGCGACCAAAAAGGGTTGGCTCCATCGCGATCTGCGCCGCGAATTAGACAAGCTGAATCTGACGGTCGCCGAGGTAGTCACGTCACGCATCGAATCCGGTGCACGGTAATCGGAAAGGGGAGCGGCATGAAATCAGCCTATGTGACGGGTGCGACCGGATGTGTGGGACGCAATCTGGTGGAAGAACTGCTGAAGGATGACTGGACCATCACCGTCTTGCATCGCAAAACGTCGGATCTTTCGCGGTTGGATGGTTGCGATGTTCGATTTCGGGAAGTGGACTTGCACAACCCCGAATCGGTGCATCAAGCGTTGCCCGAGGCTGCCGACGCGCTGTTCCACGCGGCCGGGAATACATCTTTTTGGAGGGGGCACGCCGAACGTCAATGGAAAGACAATGTACTGGCGACAAAAAACCTGGTGCGGACGGCCCTGGATCGCGGGATCGGCCGCCTGATTTTCACTTCCACCGGTGCCACTTTGGGCTTCCAGTATGTGGACCAGTTCCACTTGGACTGGGTGCCCAACAACTACATTCGCACGAAACTCGAGTCGGAAATGGCGGTTTACCAGGGCATAGAACAAGGGTTGGATGCGGTGATCCTCCAGCCGATCATCATCTTGGGACCTTATGACTACAATAATTATTCGACCATTTTCCGAAACATGAAGCACCGGTTCTCCCGAGTCTGTTTCCCGGGTCGCATCGCTTTTTGCCACGCCGGTGATGTCGCACGCGCTCACGTTCAAGCCTTCGAGAAAGGCCGGAGGGGTGAGCACTACGTCTTAGGAGGTACCTATACCACGTGGTTCGAGGCGTTTCAGAAGATCTGCCGACGGCTGGACGTGCCGGATCCGGTCGTCCTGCCGAAGCCCGTGTTGGCCGTCATCGCCCGCTGCATGGCCGCGGTGTCTGCGGTCACCGGCAAAGAACCTTTGCTCACGCCCGATCTTGTCCGCCTCCTGAAAGACTCCTGCGATGTGGTAGACTACGAAAAGTGGAAAGCTCGCGAAGAACTCGGCTACGAATCCCGGGACCTGGACACCATGGTCGAAGACTGTTACCAGTGGCTTGTGCAAGCCGGATTGCTGTGACGTTTTTGCAGTTCTACCCATCGACTGGGAGGCCCACCTCAAGGTCGGTCAAGCCCATCGTCTCGTGCGCATCCCGATTGTTTCGACTCCGCATCGGGCTCTTACGCAACGGACCGACCGTGTTTTCGGGCTTGTTCCATCTGGTTTTCGATGCAATACTAAGCTCGGAGCTGCTGAGCTGGTTTGCTTCCTATCGCTTTGGTCTTCGAGGAACGAGCAATTCGCCACACTTCAAGGACGGGTGCTCAAATCGAAGGGATCAGGGGAAGGGATGCGCTCTTCCCAGACCGAAAAGGCCCAGCGACTGCAGATTGATCCTTTCGAGACAATTCACGCCCCTAGCTCGGTCGGATAGCGCAGCGGACTTCTCATCCACAGGTCGCAGGTTCGGAGCCTGCTGGGCACACTTTTCTCTTTTCACGGTTGAGGTGATGGATTGAAGGCGATGGCTGAGAATCCGACAGGGCGAGGTTACCGTGTCGAGCCGCGTAACCGGTTCTTTTCCGCGGTTTGCTCAATCACGAGCTACGAGAACCGAAAGCCGGGGAATATGGTTACGTTTCTCGGCGAGGTGGATTTAGGCGAAGTCGATCGTGTGCGCGCAGATTGGCGGGTCGACGAAGCCCCCAAACCGACCTATACGGCGTTTGTGATCAAGGCGGTCGCCTTGGCCGTGCGGGAGTTTCCTTATGCCAACCGGCGGATCTTCCGCAGGGGCCTGCTCCTGCGCCAACGCCCGCATGCCTTTGAACAGATCGATGCTGCGGTGCTTTGCGAACGGGATCTTCCCGAGGCGCCGATGATCGCGTTCGTCGACATGATTCGGGATGCGGATCAGCAATCGCTGGACGCACTCACCCAACAACTCCGTAATCTGGCCTCCTGCGATGCCACCACGAATACGCAGTGGCGGACGTTCGTCCGCGTCATTCGCAGCTTGCCCAGCTGGTTGGCTGCGTGGATCATTCGTCTACCGGTGTTCTTTCCGCGAATGTGGGTGCAGTATCGGGGCGGCGCGTTCGTTGTCAGTTCCCCTGCCAAATACGGGGTGGATGTTGTCGCCGCGACTTGGCCTTGGCCGCTCGGCGTCTCCTTCGGCATGGTCAAACCACGCCCGGTGGTCCGGGAGGGCCAAGTGGTGGTTCGTCCGACCTTTACAGTCACGTTGAATTTCGATCGGCGATTGATGGCAGGAGCCCAGGCAGCTCGTTTCTTCCACCGAATCGTGGAACTGCTGGAGACACCGCAGGCATTGCTGACTGACCAGGAGATACCGCCTCAACCAGCGGAGCCGAGCGGGCCAGCAGGAACCAACCCAGAGGGCTTGACAGGTAACTGAAATCAGACGGCAAGAGGTGCCCGTCACACGGAGGCCAGGAACGTGTCGAGAGTTCTCATCACGGGCGGAGCCGGTTTCATTGGCTCGCATACCGCCGACGCTCTAATCGAACAGGGCTACCAAGTGCGGGTCCTCGACCTGCTCGATCCGCAGGTCCACGCGACCGAGGGCAACTGGCCGGCATACCTCCACCCTGATATTGAGTTGGTCCGAGGAGACGTGCGAAACGCAGAAGATGTCGCGAAAGCCTTAGTGGACGTCGATGTGGTGTATCACTTGGCCGCCTTGACGGGTGTTGGCCAGAGTATGTATGACATCGCCAGCTATGTGACGACGAATACGACGGGCACGGCTACGTTGCTGGAAGCGGTGATCCAGCGGGCTCGACCTCTGCACCGTTTGATTCTCGCATCCTCCCGGGCCGTGTACGGGGAAGGGACCGGGTTTTGTGATGTGTGTGGCGTTGCGCGTTATCCGGGAACTCGAGCTAAGCAGGACCTGGAAAACGGGCACTGGGAAGTGCCTTGTCCCGTTTGTGCTGGCGCCCTGCGACCGGTGCCCACCGGTGAACTCCGCCCACGCTTGCCGATTTCCATTTATGGGCTGACCAAGATGCAGCAGGAAGACCTGGTGTTGCAAGTCGGCCACGGTTTTCGCTTTCCCACCGTCTGCCTGCGTTACTTCAATGTTTACGGTTCCCGGCAGTCGTTAAAAAACCCCTACACGGGCGTCGTCTCGATCTTTTTCAGTCGAATTGCTGCGGGCCAGCCGATCCACTTGTATGAAGGCGGCCAGGCGATTCGAGATTTCGTCCACGTTGCGGATGTTGTCCAAGCGAATCTGCTGGCCTTGGAACGCGACGTACCGAGTGGCAGTGTGGTGAACGTGGGCAGCGGTCAACAGTGCAGTATCGCCGAAGTGGTAAGGGCTCTGGGGCGTGCGACCGGAAACACCCCTCGTCTAGTGGACAAGGGAGAGTTTCGTGCTGGGGATGTCCGTGATTGCTATGCCGATTTACAGCAGGCCCGAGAGCTGCTGGGTTACAAGCCCGCCGTGGAACTCGACCAGGGAATGCGGGAATTTTCGGCTTGGGCTGCAGGCCAGCCATCAGTCGATCTTTATCAAAGGACGGTGGAAGAATTGCGACAGCATGATCTGTTGGGTTTTGGCAAGGAAGGCAAATGAGCATCACAGCGAAAAAACGGATACTTTTTTTGGCCGAGGCGGTTACGTTGGCGCACGTGGTGCGTCCGCTGGTGCTGGCTCAGGCATTGCCAAGCGAGGAGTACGAGGTTCATTTCGCCGCCGATCCGCGATATGATTTTGTGTTCCAGAATTCGCCGATTCCACGCAACCACACGCTGTCCAGCATTTCCTGCCAACAGTTCTTGGATGCTCTGGCGTCCGGATCGCGACTTTACCAACGAGCCACCTTGGTGGCCTACATTGCGGAAGATCGACAACTGATTGAGCGGGTCCAGCCCGATCTGGTTGTCGGCGATTTCCGCGTGTCGTTGGCGGTGAGCGCCCCGCTTTGTGGGGTTCCGTATGCGACGATCGCGAACGCTCATTGGAGTCCCTACAGTGCCCGCCGGGGAATGCCGCTGCCGGAGCATGCGATCGAGCGGATATTCGGCACGAGGTTAGGCACGTTTTTTTTCCGGTTGGTCCAGCCTGCGATTTTTCGATACCACGCTTGGCCGCTGAACCGCTTACGCCGCCAACATGGCTTGGGGACGCTGGGCGATCTACGGGGCACCTACACCCATGCCGACTACACCTGGTATGCTGACATCCCCAGCATCGCGCCCACGCAAGACCTTCCAGAAAACCATCAATATTTGGGAGCGATTCCCTGGTCTCCTGCCGCAGTTCTTCCCCGTTGGTGGGAAGAACTGGATGCGCAAGAACCGGTGGTTTATGCCACTTTGGGAACTTCCGGCAATACTCGGGTCCTGCCGAATCTTTTTGAGGCAGTGGCTTCCCTTCCGCTGCGCATGCTGTTTGCCTCCGCGGGCCGTTTCCCTGCCGAAGCCGTTCCCCCCAACGTTCTCGTGGCAGACTACTTGCCCGGAGACTTAGCGGCGGCGCGGGCGCGGGCGGTGATCTGCAACGGCGGCAGTGCCGGGGTTTACCAGGCGCTGGGTCAGGGAACTCCGGTGTTGGGGGTTCCTTCGAACATGGACCAACATTTGACGATGGAAGCGGTGGCGGGTTACGGTGCCGGGATTCTGGTGCGGCGACGCCACGCCGACCCTGTGTCTTTGCGGCACGCCCTGTCCCGACTGGTCGAACAGCCGTCCTACACCGACCGCGCGCGGGCACTCGCCGAAGAGTTGGGGAGCTTCGATGCCCCCGCAAACTTTCGGAGATGGGTGGCGGCCGCGATATCGCGGGCTGCGGGGGCCTGACGGTACCCAAACGAACGAGGCCGCTCGGTACGAGCGGC
>SLMF01000098.1 GCA_007133715.1 Planctomycetaceae bacterium | reverse complement strand
TCGCCGACAAGTCCGGCGGGCATGGCGGTCGCGGCGGCAAACACCGCGTCCCGCAGATCTTCCTGCCGATCCGGCATCAGCACCACGGAAAAGTACTGCGCATCCACGCCCACATACTCGAGCAACTGCTGCTGTCCGGGGTCGAACAGGGGGATGCTCAACGGCAACTGGCGTTCTTCGGCGTCGCTGGCTTCCCGGTAGATCTCGGGGGCCCCGATCATGTTATGGCCCGCATGCGGGGTTCTCCAGACCACATCCCGCGCCCCGACACCGGCGAACCGGCGAGGATGGATCTTGTTGCTGTACCACCAGCCTTCCAAGGGCAGGCCGTTCGGTCCGTCCAGCCGATAGGCGACCTGCTGGGGCTGGCTGCCCCGATTGTGGATTGCGATCTCCAGATTCAAATGATAACCGTGACTGTCCCAGGCCTCACGTTGCTCCGAGGGCACGGCGGCCAACCGATATCGCTTGACAAGCTCCAGCTCGCCTTCGACGCCCAGTTGTTGCAAAAGGCTCGGCGGCAGGCGTTTGCGGAATTCGACCCCGGGCATATCCTGCTCGTCCAACCGCTGCATCTCCCAGTATCCCTCACGCAGCGCCGAGAGGGCCGACATCTCGTGCCGCCCGCGTTCCACCGTCCGCTCGCCCACTCGCAACAACGTGACCAGGAAGGACAGCGGATCGGGTTGGTCCGTGTTGGCGTGCGGATTGATTTCCGGCTGGATCAGATTCAGCGGTTCGTCTGTCAGATCGACCAGGAACTTCAAGTCGTGAAATTCGTCGTCAGCACCCGGGCGGCGAACCGTCACGCGCACGGTCTGATCCGGCTCGCGGTCTTGCAGGAAGAAGTACACATCCCGGCTGCTTTCGATCGGCCAGTCTTCCAATTGGCGAATCACATCACCGGTAGCCAATCCGGCGGGCACATCCGCCTCAACCGGCCGGGCCAAGGCGGCGGGCGTACCGTCGCCCACCACGCCGATCCGTGCCCCGCCACCGGCGGCATCGCTCAAGGCCAAATGACCCAGGTAGCCCATCCGCCGATCCAGCTGGCGATAGCGAAATCGGCCCGTCGGCAAACGCTGGGCCATTTCGATCCGTTCGATCGCCGCCCCGCGATTGGTCAGCGTGACCAGCAAGCGATAGGGACTGTCCACCGCCAGCGACCCCAGCGTGATATGTTCCGGTTCGCTCTCCGGCTCGGCAGCCGGTTCCAAAAGCGGCTCGGGCGGCGTTTCCCGCGGATCCGGGTCCACCACTCGCTCAGGCTCCTCGACCGCCGGCTCCGGTTCCGGCTCATCAAGCGGCAGTTCGGCCTGCGGCTCCTCCCACGGCGCAGGCTCCCCCGGCTCCTCCCGCGGCGCCTCGGGCGGATGCATCATGCCGTGGAAGGTCATGTGCAGAAACAGGATCAGGGCGGACAGGATCAGGAAGAGTGCGAAACGCTTTTCCACGATGCAGAACCTCGGAATACGGAAAACAACACCGCCCACCGCGAACCGCCACGCAGCGAGGCGGCCGATTCGGGAGAGCGTCCGTCGTTAATTCTCCAGCCAGCGGGGGTTCTTGCAATGGGAGTGGGCACCGCGTGGCGCGGGAATCTTGACTCCCGCCCCCTGAAAAAACCGGAACAACCCTTGTATTGGCCTTTGTTCGGACTCGTGATGGGTGGGTTTCAGGTCGCCTGTCGATGCAATCGCAGGTGTGCCCTGTTGGGGTGAGGGATGTCAGTACCGATCTTCGATCTATGGCGTGTTCGTCAACTCGAACCGCTTTCTCGTACCGGAAAGGGGCCCCCTGTTTGCCAAACCCGGTGGGCCCGAGTTATGATATCCAAGAGGCTTGCAGTCGAGTGTTCGCGAACACGCACACCCGGGGGGCTGGCTCGC
Source organism: Planctomycetaceae bacterium (assembly GCA_007133715.1). Taxonomy (GTDB): domain Bacteria; phylum Planctomycetota; class Planctomycetia; order Pirellulales; family Pirellulaceae; genus SLMF01. Next base: position 4,243 of record SLMF01000098.1, on the reverse strand, counting down.
CGGAATCTTGTCTTAAAAATCGCCGCCGTCTGGCAGCAAGGGGTGGAAACCGCGGAGGCACCGCAATGCGGGCTCAGGGGAGCAGCTGGAAAAGGGCCCTTTGGCTAGTAGACTGTCCCAGGTATTCCAAGAAGCGGGCAGAAGTGGGGCACATGTCATGATCGTACTGCTTATCGTTGCTTTGGCCTTGTTGCTGCAGCTGGCTGCAGGGATGATGGCGGTTCGGATGGTGGGAGCTACCCGGCATGACTGGGTATGGCTCGCCGTGGCATCGGGGTTGTTTTTGATGGCATTTCGCCGCGTGTGGGCTCTGTCCGTCGCCTTGACGGCTGGCAGCGAGGACCAGTTATCTTTAAGTTACGAGGCGGCCGGCACGGCCATCTCCCTGCTGATGGTGCTGGCGATTGTCGGTTTTGTGTGGGACGTGCGGGAAAAGCAGGCAGTGGACGAGCGGATTGAGCATTTGAATGCGGTGTTGCGGGCGATCCGGAACGTGAACCAAGTGATCGCCCGGGAGCGGGATCGCGATCAGTTGTTACAGGGTATTTGCGACAGTCTGGTCGAGACGCGAGGTTATCGTTACGCGTGGGTCGTGTTGCTGGATAGCGAGCGGCGGTGGTTGGCTGGTGCCCAGGCGGGAGTGGGCGAAGCGGGGTTTTGTCAGTTGCAAGCCTACTTGCGGTCGGGGGAGACCGTAACATGTTGGGAGCAGGCATTGTCCGCGACGGACGTGACGGTAATCGATCATACGCGGGGGCTGTGTGAGAATTGCCCCTTGGAACGTCAGGAGCGGGGTGCCACGCCACTGGCGGTGGGCCTCCGCTGTGACCATACCTGTCACGGGGTGCTGGTGGCCTCGGTACCCTCGGCCTTTGCCGGGGAGGCCGAGGAGCAGGAGTTGCTTTCCGAGGTAGCGGGGGACATTGCTTTTGCGCTGCACAACATGGAATCGGAAGCCCAGCGGGAGCAAGCGGAGCAAGCGTTGCGGTTGGAGCAATCGCGTCTGGCCGCGTTGTTACAGCTGCAGCAGATGTCGGCGGCCCCGCTGCAGGAGGTCACGAATTTCACGTTGGAAGAAGCGGTGCGGCTGACCCGTAGCGAATTGGGGTACTTGGCATTTCTTAACGAGGACGAGAGCGTGCTGACGATGCATGCCTGGTCCAAGACGGCGATGCGGCAGTGTGCGATCCAGGAGAAGCCGCTGGTTTATCCGATTGAGACGACCGGTTTGTGGGGCGAGGCGGTGCGGCAGCGTCAACCGGTGTTTACCAACGACTATCCGGCCCCGAGTCCTTTGAAGAAAGGTTATCCCGCGGGGCATGTCCACGTCCAACGGCACATGAATGTGCCGGTGTTCGAGGGCGAGCGGATTGTGGCGGTGATCGGGGTGGGGAACAAGGAGTTGGCCTACGAGGATTCGGACGCCCGCCAGTTGATGTTGCTGGGTCAGGGCATGTGCCAATTGCTGCGTCGCCGCGAGGCCCAGGAGCAGTTGCGTGCGGCGCATGACGAGTTGGAGGTGCGGGTTCGGGTCCGCACGGCGGAACTGGCCAGCGCCAACGAGGAACTCCAGCAGGAGCGGGCCTTGCTGCATGCCTTGATGGATCATGTCCCTTTCAGCATTTACTTTAAGGACGAAGCCAGCCGGTTTATCCGAGTCAATCGGGCGTTGGCCCGCGTGTTCGGTTTGAGCGAGCCGGCCGAGGCGATTGGCTGGACGGACGCGGATTTCTTTGGGCCGGAGCACGCGTTGCGGGCGCGGGCGGACGAGGAGGAGATCCTGCGGACCGGCCAACCCTTGATCGACCGGGAAGAAAAGGAGACGTGGCCGGACGGGCACGTAACGTGGGCTTTGACCACCAAGATGCCCTTGTACGATCCCGAGGGTCGGATTGTGGGCACCTTTGGTATCTCGCGGGACATCACCCAGCAGCGGCGGGTAGAACAAGCGATGCGGGCCAGCGAGTTGCGTTATCGGACCCTGTTCGATGCCTCGCGCGACGCGATCATGGTGTTGGACAAGGAGCAAGGCTTTGTGGGCGGCAATCCGGCCACCTTGGAGTTGTTCGGTTTGGAGGACGAGGCGGAATTGATCGCCTGCACGCCGGCCGATCTCTCCCCGGAACGCCAACCGGACGGCAGCTTGTCGGCGGTGAAGGCGGATCAGATGGTCGAGCTGGCTTTGCAGCACAGGGCGCATTTCTTCGAGTGGCTTCATCAGCGGAGTGATGGCACCGTGTTCCCGGCCACCGTGCTGCTGGCCCGCCTGGAATTGGAAGGCCACTTGCTGGTCCAAGCCACGGTGCGGGACATCACGGCGGAGAAACAGGCGGCGGCAGCCTTGCAGGAGGCCAAGGAAGTGGCGGAGGCGGCCAGTCGCTCCAAGAGTACCTTCCTGGCGAATATGAGCCACGAAATCCGCACGCCGTTGAACGCCGTGATCGGCATGACCGAACTGGTACTGAAAACGCCGCTCTCCGCCCAGCAGCGAGATTACCTGTCGACGGTCAAGGATTCGGGCGAAGCGCTGCTGTCGGTGATCAATGATATCCTGGACTTTTCCAAGATCGAGGCGGGCAAACTGGTCTTGGAACACCTGCCCTTCGACCTCCGCGAGAGTCTGGGCGACACCATGAAGTCGCTGGCCATCCGGGCCCATCAGCGGAACCTGGAACTGGCTTTCTACTGCCACGCGGACGTACCCCGCCGCGTGATGGGCGACTATGCCCGCCTCCGGCAAATCGTGCTGAATCTGGTCAGCAACGCGATCAAGTTCACCGAGCAGGGCGAGGTGGTGCTGGAGGTAGCGCGGGCGGCGAGCGAGCAGGGCCAGGTCGTGCTGAACATGGTCGTGTCCGACACGGGGATCGGGATCCCGGCCGACAAGCAGGTAGAGGTGTTTGGCATGTTCGAACAGGGCGATTCCGCCCTGACCCGCCGCTACGGCGGAACCGGATTGGGGCTGGCCATCGCTTCCCGGCTGGTCAGCCTGATGGGGGGTAAGATGTGGTTGGAAAGCGAGGTGGGTCGCGGCAGCCGCTTCCACTTCAACGTGCGGCTGGAATTGGCCGAAGATGCGGACCAGGACGAGATGGTCCTGGTGCCCAGCTGCCTGCAAGGGCTCCGCGTGTTGATCGTCGATGACACGGCCACCAATCGTCGGATCCTGATGGAAATCCTGACCCATTGGCACATGGAGCCCGTGGCTGCCGAAAACGCGGACCAAGCCCTGCTCGCCTTGCGCTCGGCTCACCAAACCGGCAGCCCGTTCCAGTTGGTTCTGACCGACGCCCACATGCCGGATGTCGACGGCTTCACACTGACCGAGACGGTGCGTGGCCAGCTGGACCTGGCCGACGTGCGCGTGATCCTGCTGACTTCGGGCGATCGTCCGGAAGACACCCAGCGTTGCGACGCCTTGAAAATCGCGGCTTATCTGTTGAAGCCGGTCAAGCAGTCCGAGTTATTGGAAGCGATCGAAGAGACGATGGGCGTGTTGGTTCCGCGGAAGGAGTTGGACGCGACCACGACCGAACTGCCTCCCGCCCGCCCCTTGCGTATTCTGTTGGCGGAGGACAGTGTGGTCAATCAGAAGCTGGCTGTCGCCCTGCTCCAGCGGCAGGGGCACACGGTGACGATAGCCTGCAACGGTCGGGAGGCGGTGGAACGGTTTCGCGGGGACTGTTTCGACTTGATTCTGATGGATGTGCAGATGCCCGAGATGGACGGTTTGGAGGCGACGGCGGCGATCCGGGACCACCAGCGGATCAGCGGTTTCCACACGCCGATCATCGCCATGACGGCCCATGCGTTGAAGGGCGACCGCGAGCGTTGTCTCCAGGCGGGGATGGACGGCTACGTCGCCAAACCGATCCGCCCCCAGGAGCTGTACCAGGCACTGGCCACCGCCTTTCCACCCGAGTCGGTGGCGTAAAGCGGCCCCGCGCTGCCGCCGCCTGCCAAGCTGGGGCGCTTTCGGCAAGCGAGCGCTTCGGCCGCCTCATTCGTGGCGGTCCAGATGGCCCGATTTGTAGATCGCGCGCAGGACTCGCAGCCCCAGCATCAGACTGATCCCGCAGGCGGTCAGGCCGAGCAGCGACAGGCGGTGAAAGCCCAAGTAGCTGCGCTCGGGAAACAGCAGCGGCGGGACCTCGCTGCTGATCAACACGGCCGAGCCCAGGAAGAGGGCACTGGTCAACAGTCCCAGCACCAGACGGTTGACGGACGGTTCCAGCCCGCGATG
>SLMF01000033.1 GCA_007133715.1 Planctomycetaceae bacterium | reverse complement strand
TCCGTGAACCCGACATTGTCTTTCTGCTGGCCCAGCACGCGGACCGCCGCGGCAACAAGTACTGGCGCGGCGCCGATCTGGTCATGGAGGTGGTCAGCGAGGACGATCCGGATCGCGATCTGGTGACCAAACGCGTTGAATACGCCCAGGCCGGAATCTGCGAGTACTGGCTGCTGGATCCGCGGGACCGGACTGTCACCGTCCTGGCACTCGATGCCGCCGCCAGCGAGTACTCCGTTGCCGGCCGCTATGTGCAAGGCGAGACGGCGCGATCGGTGCTGTTGGATGGATTCTCGGTCGAGGTGACTGAGGTATTCTCGCAGTCCTGAACGGCCGGCAAGTTGCCCGTCACGGCGAAAACGGCAGCGAGACGTGATCGAACGGATTCTACGCCGAGTTGGAGCGAGCGGCGGAGACGGTCAGCCGCGCGACCCCGTTGGGCGCAGAGGAAGCCCAGGAGCTGGCCCTGGCCGGTTTGCGGTTATCGCGGACGGGCCGCTGGCCCAACGCCTACGGTGGCCCTGCCACCTGAGCGAATCGGCCGCAGCGGCGGGTCAGGCCAGGATGTCGTGGACGACGTGACCCTCGACGTCCGTCAGGCGGAAGTCGCGTCCCTGGAAGCGCACGGTCAGCCGCCGGTGGTCGATTCCCATCAGGTACAGCATGGTGGCGTGCAGGTCATGCACATCGACGATGTTCTCGACGGCGTTGTAGCCCAGTTCGTCGGTAGCGCCGTAGGTGATTCCCGGCCGGATCCCGCCACCGGCCATCCACAGGGAAAACCCGCGGATATGATGATCCCGCCCGCTGCCCTGGGCCATGGGGGTGCGGCCGAATTCACCGCCCCAAATCACCAGGGTGCTGTCCAGCAAACCACGCTGCTTCAGGTCCTTGATCAGCGCGCCCGAACCTTGGTCGGTCAAGCGGGCGGTGGTCTGGATGCCTTGTTTGATACTGCCGTGGTGGTCCCAACCGCGATGGTACAAGTGGACGAAACGGACGCCGCGTTCGACCAGTCGGCGTGCCAGGAGGCAGTTGCCGGCGAAGGTGCCGTCGCTGCCCTGCGTGCCGTACATCTCGAGGATGTGCTCAGGCTCGTCCGACACATCGGTCAGTTCGGGGACGCTGGTCTGCATGCGGAACGCCATTTCGTACTGGCTGATCCGGCTGGCAATTTCCGGGTCTTCGACGGCGTCCTGATGATGCTGGCTCAACCGCTGGACGGCATCGACCACGTCGCGTTGCAGGTGTTCGTTGACACCGGGTGGATTTCTCACGTACAGGACCGGGTCGCCTTGGGAGTGGAAGGGCACGCCCTGGTAGCGGCTGGGCAGGAAGCCGCTGTGCCATTGTCGCGAGGCGATGGGTTGGTCTTGGGCACCGCCGACGGAAGTCAGGACCACGAACCCCGGCAGGTTGTCGCATTCGCTGCCCAGCCCGTACAGGAACCACGAGCCCATGCTGGGCCGTCCCGAGATGAGGGCTCCGGTATTCATGAAGGTGTGTGCCGGATCGTGGTTGATGGCGAGTGTCTGCATTGAGCGGACGATACAGATGTCGTCGGCGACGGAGCCGATATGGGGGAACAGGGTACAGATTTCCTGTTGGGACTGGCCATAGCGTAGGAAGGGATGCTGGGGCGCCATGCAGCGGAGTTCGCTCCCCTGGAGTTGGGCGATGGGCTGTCCGCGAGTCAGCGATTCGGGCATCGGCTGGCCATCCATTTCGGCCAATTTTGGTTTGTAATCCAGCGTTTCCAGATGGGAGGGCCCGCCTGCCATACACAGGAAGATCACGGCTTTGGCTTGGGGTGCGAAATGCAGGGGGTGGACGGCGGGCGGCCAGGGATGGCCGGGTGGCCAATGCCGCGTGTGCGGGGCAGGAGGAGCGGCCAGCAGTTGCGGATTGAGCAAGGAGGCCAGAGCGGCCGCTCCCAGACCCTGAGAGGCCTGTCCCAAAAAAGTCCGGCGGGTCTGCAGCCAACGAGGATCTTGCGACGGATTCATGGTCCCGTTTTCCATTCCAAGTTTCGGAGAGCGATCAATAGCGGAGAATACCTTCTGGCAAGTTCAACAGCACGCGAGCCACCGAGGTCCAGGCGGCCCATTCGCTCGCATCCAGGTCCGCGGGGCGCGGCCGCTGGCCCACACTCAAGAGCCGCTCGGCCGCCTCCGGGTCCTGCCGATAGTGGTCGGCATGGGTCTCCAGCAGCCCCAACAGCAGTTCTTGCTCCTCGCCGTCCGGTCGCCGCGAGAGCACTTGGCGGAACGCGAAATCCAAGCGTTGGGGCGGCGAAGCCGGCTCGTGCCGCAGAATCCGCTCGGCCAACCCCCGAGCCGCCTCGACATACGTCGGGTCGTTCAGCAAGACCAAGGCCTGTTGCGGCGTGTTCGAACGCACCCGCTGGGCCGTGCATTCCTCGCGGCTGGGCGCGTCAAAGGCCATCAGGCTGGGGTGCAGGAACGAGCGTTGCCAATGCGTGTACAGCCCGCGCCGGTACAAAGCGTCCCCCTGACTCTGCTGCCAATCCCGTTTGGGAAAATTCAGATGAGCCCAGTAGCCGGCCGGTTGATACGGTTTGACACTGGGGCCCCCGATCGTCCGCACCAACAGGCCACTGACGGCCAGGGCGTTGTCGCGAACCATCTCGGCGTCCAGGCGGTAGGAGAACTGGCGAGCCAGCCAGCGGTTGTCCGGATCCTGGCGACGCAACTGGGGACTGGCCGCAGAGGCTTGGCGATAGGTATTGCTGTTCACCATCAGCGTGAGCAGGTGTTTGGTATCCCAGCCACTGTCTCGGAATTCGGCGGCCAGCCAGTCGAGCAACTCGGGATGGGTAGGCATTTCGCCTTGGGCCCCCAGGTCTTCCAAGGTGCGGGCGAGTCCTGCTCCGAAGACCAGTGCCCACAAGCGATTGGCGGTCGTGCGGGCCACCAGCGGGTTGGCGGGGTCCACCAGCCATTGGGCCAAGTCCTGCCGGGTCAATCGCCGCTGGTTCGTTTCCAGTCGGCCCCAGCGTGCGGGGACGGCCGGTTCGACCACGGGCCCGGAATAATCCAGCCAGTCGCCGCGGGGCAGGATGCGGATCTCGCGAGGACTGCCCGTGCGGGGGACCAATGTACGCGGCAGAGCCGCCTCGAATTCCTGCAACTTCTTCTCGCGAGCAGCCAGTTCTTCCTGCAATGCGGCGAGTTGGGGCCGGGCCGGCTCGTCGGCTTCGTCGGCCGAGTCCTGCTGTGCGGATTGTTCTTCGGCGGGTGTTTCCGATCCGGCCGCTTCTGCTTCGGCCGGTTCCAGTTTCTGCCGCACTTCGGCGACCAGCTTCTGCAGTTCCCGCTGTTGCTGCTGCTGTTCGAGGGTCAAGATGGGAGTCTCTGATCGGCGGCCCACGCCGGGTTCCTGGATATCGGCGAAGAAGGCGGCCATGCTATAAAAGTCGTGGGCCGTAATCGGATCGTATTTGTGGTCATGGCATTCGGCACACCCCATGGTCGAACCGAGCCAGACATCGGACAGATTTCGCACGCGGTCGGCTGCGTACTTGGCCAGGTATTCGCCTGCCTGAGCGCCCCCCTCCTCCGTCGTTTGCAGCAGCATGTTGTAGGTGGAGGCGATCAGCTGGTCGGGCCCGCCGTCGGGCAGCAGATCGCCGGCCACCTGTTCCACCGTGAATTGGTCGAACGGCAGGTTTTCGTTGAAGGCCCGGATCACGTAATCGCGGTACAGACTGACCTCTCGCGAGGTATCGCTGTGGTAGCCGATCGAGTCGGCGTAGCGGACCAAATCCAACCAATAGACGGCCATCCGCTCGCCAAAATGGGGTGAGTCGAGCCGGCGCGTCACCAGCTGCTGGTAGGCATCGGGGGCGGGGTCTGCGAGGAACGCGTCCACCTCTTCGGGCGAGGGTGGCAGACCGGTCAGGTCAAAGCTCAGTCGGCGGATCAGGGTCCGCCGATCGGCCTCGGGGGCCGGTTCCACACCGCGTCGCTCGTGGGATCGGGCCACGAAGGCGTCGATCGGGTTGCGGACCCAGTCGGATTGGGCGACCTCGGGAACCGGCGGCCGCTGCAACGGCACGTAGGACCAGTGTTCCTGGTATTCGGCCCCTTCGGCGATCCAGCGGCGGACCAAATCGATTTCCTGGGGCGTCAGGGGGGGTTGCGATGAATCGGGCGGCGGCATCCGCATCCGTTCGTTGGTATCGCTGATTCGGATTACCACCCGGCTGGCGTCGGGGTCACCCGGAATGATCACACCGCCCTCGTCCACCGCCGAAGAGCGTTCATCCAACCGGAAGAAAGCCTCGCGAGTTGCCGGGTCGGGCCCGTGGCAGGTGAAACAGGAATTCGAGAGGAGTGGGCGAATTTCGCGGGCAAAGTCGACTCGCTCGGCGTTATTTTCACCGAGAAGCGGAGACGCGAAACAACTTATAAGTAGAAAAAACGCGGCACGCGAGCGATTGAACCACCCCATTTTGGCCACCATTTGATCAGGGATTCTGCGGGCGTATTTGTATCGATGAAGGATTATAGGAATGTGTCAACCGTGATTTGAGTTCTGGCTCGTCCTCCGATTCGTGGTCGAAGATGGGTTCCGTCATCGATAACCCGTTCGAGTACGACCGGATGCCAGAACAATTGTGATTTGCGGCACTAAGTGTTGCCTTCGTATTCGCGGAGGCTGAGGCAACCGTGGCGGGCGACGATGATGTGGTCCAGCAGGTTGATTCCCAGCATTTGGGCGGATTCTTCCAGGCGGCGGGTGACGGCCAGGTCCTCGCGGCTGGGTGTGGGGTCTCCCGAGGGATGGTTATGCACCAGGATCACGGCGGCGGCCGCGTCACGAATCGCCGGGCGGAAGACCTCCCGCGGGGCCACCAGACTCTGATTCAACAGACCGACCGAAACCGTATGCACGTTCAGGACCTGATTCTTGATATCCAGACACACCACGTGAAAATGTTCTTGCGTCGCTTCGGCCGCGAGTTGTCCGAAGCGTTGTCGGCAATAGTTCAGCGCATCGCCGGAACTGCGGATCCGCAGGGGAACCTGCTCGTGATGCCTGCGCATCGCCCGCTCGACCCGCCGCCCCAACTCGATGCCCGCCATGATTTGGCAGAAGGCCGTTTGGGCGATCGCCTTGCTGATCAGCTTCAGTTCCCCCTGGCCCGCATCAGGCAAACGCTCCGAATGCTGGGCGTAATGGGCAGCGATTTTGTCCCCTGCCTGGAGGGCCGATTCGCCTTCACGCCCCATCCGGATCAGAATCGCCAGCAATTCACCCGTACGCAACGAAGCGGCCCCGTGGGCCAGGAGCCGTTCCCGCGGACGATCCTCCTGCGGAGCCTGGGTCAGGCGGTCGCTGAAGATCTTGGTCTCGATCCAAAGGTCGGGATCGAAGACCTGGCGGTCTTTCCGCCAACGCAACTGCGGATCGAGCTTGGTACCCGCTTGCTCCAGATACCCGTCGTCGATCAACCGTTTCACCACGCGGGTGACAAACGCCGGACGCTCTTCGCCGCACGCCTCTTTCACCGCTTGGAGAGAAAGCTCGTCTGCCGCCAGCACCGCATAAACGATGCTGCGATACCGTTCAAAACGCGCCGCATCCTCACCTCGATCACCCATCCGCCCACTCCTGTAAAAAAGTGACCCACCACGCACGCCATCCACAGGCCGGTAACCTGCGGGGCTGTTGGCGATTCCATTCTTACCAGATCGCAGGCAAAACAAAAGAGCCGGTCGGAAAAAAACGGGCTTTCTAACGGGGAGACCACTGGCCCTGCCGAACCTGTTCATTTGTTACCAATTTACCCGAGAGCCAGGGGGGCATCCAGCGGGGGATGCAAACCGATGGCTACTCGACGGAAGCGGAATCCCGCGGCTCGAAAAACGGATTCTCAATCATCCCGGGGACCGTCGCCGAGGCCGGCTCAGCCGCAGTCGCCCGAGGTGCTGCGGTCGTTTGGCTCGGTTGGCAGAAAGGGTTGGTAATCCACTGTCCCGCGATCGGCGATTCGGCCAGATCGCGTCGCGGCCGAGGTGGGCTGGCAGGCACCTCGGTGCGCGGCAGTCGCACGAAGGGACTGTCGCCGTAAACCATCCGTACTTGCCGGCCGTAATAAACCGGAGG
>SLMF01000199.1 GCA_007133715.1 Planctomycetaceae bacterium | reverse complement strand
CGCGGTTGCGGCCCGACCTTGCTCGAGCGGATCTTTGCCTGCCGACCCCTCTGCTGCCATGACGGCAAGGGAGCGGGCAAGACGGCCAAAGGCGGTGGTACGAAGGCCCCCAAGGCCGACGCGGGAGCGAACGAGGTCCCCATGCCTCCCGCCCCCGTGGTCGATCCCTCCGCCTTTCGCCACACCCCTCGCCCGATCATTCACGCCAGCACCCGTGTCGTGAACTGATCGACAACCCAGCACGCGAAATCGCTTGGCTGCCCGGGAACTCCGTTTCCCGGGCAGTTTGCGTTTCTTGATGCCGACGGGCTTCCCCCTACGCTCCGTTTCTGCTTGTTGTCCGATTTGGAGCAATACTTCCCGCCGGTTCGTTCCGATAGATAATAACGCGGCGCGGTACCGACGAGAGCGGTCCCGCCGTGTCAAGTCGCCGTGTAGATGTTAAAATAGATCGACTGGGTTGAAAAACCTGAGCGGGGAAGGGATAACTGGTTACCCAGAGCCCTCGGAAAGGTGGCAGGCACTGCCTTTGCAAATCATCAGCTGAACGGACCGTCCCGCCTGGCGGGCCCACCTGGGAGCGCATCACCGTGAAACTGCAAACTCAACCAATCAAGCCGTCCACGTCGAAACCCACGAATATCGTCGAGACCCTGCAACGCTGGGCGGAAACGACTCCCTCGCATGTCGCGTTCTCGTTCCTGCGGGACGGCGAGACGGATGAAGTCTCCTGGACCTTCGCGGAACTGGATCGCCGCGCCCGGGCCGTCGCCGCCAAACTGCAGTCGATGAAAATGCTGGGGGCCCGTGCCCTGCTCCTCTACCCCCCCGGACTGGATTTCGTCGCGGGATTCTTCGGCTGCCTCTACGCCGGTACCGTGGCGGTTCCCGCTTACCCCCCCCGCCGAAATCGCAATATGATGCGGATTCAGGCCATTTCCGATAACGCGGCGGCACGCGTGGTGCTCAGCGTCCGGGATGTCACCACCCGCGTCAACGGTTTGTTGGACGAAGCACCCCACCTCAAGGATTTGGCCTGGGTCGCGACCGATGATGTCCCCGTGGAAATGGCGGACCAGTGGGAACCACCGGAAATCCACGAAGAGATGCTGGCCGTCCTGCAGTACACTTCCGGTTCTACGGGTACACCGAAAGGTGTGGTTCTGGTCCACCGCAATCTGATGCATAACCTGGGACTGATCACCTACGGCTTCGAGCCGACGCAGGAGGGTGTCGGCGCTTTCTGGCTGCCTACCTACCACGACATGGGTCTGATCGGTGGGATCCTCAATCCGGTGTACGCCGGTTGCACCTGCGTGCTGATGTCCCCGCTGGCGTTCCTGCAGAAGCCGATTCGTTGGTTGCGGGCGATCACCCGCTATGGGGTCACGATCAGCGGCGGCCCGAATTTCGCCTACGATCTGTGTAACCAAAAGGTGACCGACGAGCAGATTAGCGAGCTGGATTTAAGTACCTGGGAAGTCGCCTTCAACGGGGCGGAACCGATTCGCTCGCGGACTTTGGAACGGTTCGCCGAGCGTTTTGGCCGGGCCGGATTCCGCGCACGGGCACTCTACCCGTGTTACGGTATGGCCGAATCCACTCTGTTCATTACCGGGGGCCGAAAAAATGACCCGCCTGTCGAACGCTATTTCGAGGGGAAAGCCCTGGATGAGCATCGGATCGTGCCCGTCGAACCCGATGCGCCGGACGCCCGCCGTCTGATCGGTTGCGGGCGTGTGATCCCCGGCCAGGAATTGCATATCGTCGATCCGGTCAGCTACCGACGCTTGCCCGAAGACCTGGTCGGCGAAATCTGGGTGGACAGCCCCAGTGTCGGCTTGGGTTACTGGAATAATCCCGGTGCGACTCAGGAAACCTTTCACGCTAAATTGGCCGATAGCACGTCCGGAACCTACCTCCGCACGGGTGACCTGGGGTTCCTGCACGAGGGGGAACTGTTCGTCACCGGCCGCCTGAAGGACCTGATTATCGTCCGCGGCGTCAACCGCTACCCGCAGGATATCGAATTGACCGTCGAGCAATCCAGCAATCACTTGCAAGCGGGAGCCGTCGGCTGCTTCTCGGTCGATTTGGACGGGCAGGAACGCTTGATTATTGTCAGCGAGGTCGAGCGGAAACGGCGCAAGGACTGGTCCGATGTCGTTCATGCCATCCGCAAAAACGTGACGGCGGAACATGACTTGCCCCCCGACGGAGTAGTCTTGGTCCGCTTCGGCTCGATCCCCAAGACCTCCAGCGGCAAGATCCAGCGACATGCTTGCCGGGATGACTTCCTGAATCGCCGCCTGTTGGTGGTGTCCGAATGGTTCGGTTGGCCCTGGAGCGGCGCGGAGGGCTGAGCGCCGGGCCCGGTGGTCTTCGGCTCCCGTTCTTGCACAAGGGTGGGGCTCCCTATTATACTTCAAGGGAACGCGGGAAGTGACCGCAGAACGCTCGAAAGAGGTGCGGGCGTCGCGATGACGGCTTCCCCCCATCAACTACCCGCCTGGACAAGGGGTTGGAATTTTGAAGCGAGCGCTGATCAGCGATATCCACGCCAACTTGGAAGCCCTTCGCGTTGTGCTCGACGACATCCGCCAGCAGGGTGTTTCCGAGATTTACTGTTTGGGGGATATCATCGGCTACGGGCCCAACCCGTGTGAGTGTATCGACGAGGTGATGCGGGCCTGCCGTGTGTGTATCTTGGGCAATCACGACCAAGCCGCCCTGTTCGATCCGGATGGTTTCAATCCGCTGGCCCTGCGAGCCGTGTTTTGGAGTCGCGAGCAACTGGATCATGGTCCGGGGGGAGCACGGCGGATCCATGCCCGCTGGGATTTCATCGGCGAACTGCCACGCAGCCAAACCGAGGGGGATTTGCTCCTGGTCCACGGCTCGCCGCGAGAACCGACCAACGAGTACATTTTCCCCGAGGATATCTACAACCAGCGGAAAATGGAAACCTTGTTCGGGCTGGTGGACAAGTATTGCTTTCAGGGACACACCCATATCCCGGGTGTCTTCACCTCACAGATGGAGTTCATCACGCCGGAAGACTGCAATTTCGAATATCGCCTGAGCGGGGAGAAGCTGCTGGTCAATGTCGGCTCGGTCGGACAACCTCGCGATAACGATCCGCGAAGCTGCTACGTGATTTTGGAGGAGGATCGGGTGATCTTCCGCCGTCTGGAGTATCCGGTGGAGACGGTTTCCGCCAAGATCTATGGCATCGAGGAGTTGGACAACATGTTGGGCGATCGTTTGCACGCGGGCCGTTAAATCGGTGGGCGGCCCCTCTGAGACGAGGCTTGGCGGTGAAACGCGCAATCATCAGCGATATTCACGGTAACTTGGAGGCCCTACAAGCGGTTCTGGAGGATATCGCTTCTCAGGGGGGGGAGCAGATTGTCTGCTTGGGAGACATCGTCGGCTATGGTCCGAACCCCTGCGAGTGTGTGGATTGGGCGATGCGTTTCGCCGCCACCGTGCTGGGAAACCATGACCAGGGGGCGCTGTTCGATCCCGAGGGGTTCAGCTCGGGCGCCGAACGGGCCATCTTTTGGACGCGACAACAGCTGGAAACCGGCTCTTCCGAGCCGGATCAAAACCGGGAACGCTGGAATTTTCTGTGCGAATTGCCGCGTTGCTTAAGAGAAGAACCGTTCCTCTTTGTCCACGGTTCGCCCCGCAATCCGCTCAGCGAGTATGTGTTTCCGGAGGACGCGCGGAACGAGCGGAAGCTGCGCAAGATTTTTTCCCTGGTACCGCAATACTGTTTCCAGGGGCATACGCATGTTCCGGGCGTGTTCACCGAAGACGGCCGTTTTCTCAGACCCGACCAATTGGGAGGCGTGTACACGTTGGCCGAGCAGAAATGCCTGATCAATGTAGGAAGCGTGGGGCAGCCTCGTGATGGCAATCCGCGAGCTTGTTACGTGCTGATCGACGAAGATTTCGTCCACTTTCGGAGAGTGGATTACCCGGTTGAAGAAACGGCCGCGAAGATCTTTGCGATCCCCGAGCTGGATCGTTTCTTGGGCGAACGCCTGAGCAGCGGGCGTTGAACGGGCGGGGCCGGAACGCTTCTTCAACCCCTCACGCGTTCGTTTCTCGTTCGACGCACGCCACAAAAGCCCGCAAATCCGCCTCGAGGGCGTCCAACCGCTGGTCAAGCTCCTGTTTGGTCTGGTCCAGATCGGCCAGTTGTTCCGCCGCGACAAACGTGAATAGATAGAGTTTCACTTTGGGCTCGGTGCCTGACGGACGGACCACGACGAAATTGCCCGCCTCGGCGAACCCCAGCAGAATCATATCGGCCGGTACGTTCTGCGGGCCGTCCGCGTGACGGCTCTCCACGGCCATCCCTCCCAGCGATTCGGGGGGCGCCGTCCGCAGTCGCTGGAGCAGGCCCTGCATCTGGGCCATTCCCGCAGCACCTTCCATCTGGACATTCAAGGTGCGTTCCGCATGGTAACCATGCTGCCAGAACAGCCGGTCGAGCCGTTCGTGCAACGATTCGCCGGCGGCCTTCGCCGCCGCTGCCATCTCGGCAGTCAGCATCGCAGCCACCGCCGCATCCTTGTCCCGCGCGTGGGTTCCCGCCAGGTAGCCGAACGATTCCTCCATCCCCAAGACGAACCGCTCCGGACCCTCGCGGTCGATCACGCCCGCGATCCATTTGAACCCCACAGGCAAATCCCCAATCGTCCGTACCCCGTACGAGTCACCGATCCGGCGGATCATCTCAGTCGTCACCAGCGTCTTGACCAAATAGTGCTCGGACGTCAGGCCGGGCGTTTGCGACAGCACATAATCGGCCAACAGGGCGCCCAACTGGTTGCCCGTGAACGTGCCCCAGTCTCCCGAGGGGTCGACGGTTTTCGGAGCCGCACAGCCGAGACGGTCACAGTCGGGATCGGTCGCCAGCACCAAGTCGGCACCGAGCTGGCGAGCTCGAGCGATGATGTCCTCGTATACCTCGGGGTTCTCCGGATTGGCGACTTGGTTCGGGACGTTCGGGAAATTGCCATCCGGGCTGGCATGCGGCGCGAACACCTCGACGTCCTGGAAGCCATCCGCTTTCAGGGCGGGACAAACTGCTGATTGCCCGACACCATGCAGGGGGGAATAGACCACCTTCAGATCTCGCGGACCCGCCCGACGCTGCTGGTACACCGCTTCCAAGAAAGCCTCGTCGGTCTCTTGCGTGCAGACCACCACCCGGCCGTCATCCAACGCCCGCCCGAAATCCTCGATAAGAATCTTCTGGCAGTTTTCCACACACTCGATCACCCCTTGGTCGTGGGGAGGCAGCAACTGGCCGCCGGTCGACCAGTACACCTTGACCGCATTGTCTCGAGGCGGATTGTGACTGGCTGTCACCATGATCCCGCAGTCGCATTGCTTGAAACGCACGAGAAAGGATAGTTCCGGCGTACTGCGATAATCGTCCAGCAAGTACACGCGAAAGCCGTTGGCGACCATCACGCTGCTGCACAATTCGGCAAAATGCCGCGACTTGTGGCGTGTGTCGTAGGCGATGGCGCACGCCCGTTCGCCCTGGGCTCGCGGTTGGGCCTGGATGTAGTCGGCCAAGCCCTGGGCGCTTTCTCCTATCGTGGCGTCGTTGATGGCGTTCGTGCCGAATTCGTGCATCCGCCCACGCCGTCCGCCCGTCCCGAACGCCAACACCGTCCAGAACACATCGTTCAACAGCTCCCATTGCCCCTGCTCGACGGCCTCCACTACACCGGAAATAAGGGGGGCATAGCGGTCGGCGGTCAACCAGCGCCGGATGTTCTGCCCCGCACTTTCCAAAAGTTTCTTCTCGCGGACCGCCTGGGTGACGATGTCTAAGCTGCGAACAACGGAAGGGGGCGGATTCGTTTCCGGCATGGAGTTTCGGGGCCTCGAACTGTTGGGAGTGAATTCCAATAAACGCGGGTCGAGTGACAACCGCAAGCGGTCAGTTTAATGGCAGGCCTAAGGAAGTTGCAAGCCTACCACCCAATATATCGCCCGCGGTTAGGTTTGTCCGGTTTGGTCTCGAATCGTAGAACGGAATTCATTCCGTTTCCCTGCGGCACGAACGGAATGAATTCCGTTCTACGAGGGGACGGCGTCCTGGTTTGTCGTT
>SLMF01000415.1 GCA_007133715.1 Planctomycetaceae bacterium | reverse complement strand
ACCTCGATCAGTGCGGGCGGCGGCCTACCCGTCCCCTACGACGACCAGCAGGACTACGTCGACCTGGACCGCTATTATCAGTTATGGAACGCGACCCGCCAGCGACTGGAGCAGTGTTTCCAGCACCCGGTATCGCTGGAGATCGAGCCGGGCCGCTACCTGGTCGCGGAGAGTGGTTACCTGATTACGGAGATCCGGGCGGTCAAAACGATGGGAAACAATCGCTTCTATCTGGTCGATGCCGGGTTTCATAACTTGGCGCGGCCGATCCTTTACGGGGCCTACCATCCGATGGCCATCGTGCCCGAAGAAGGCTCGCGGCCACGGCCGGAACAGGAGGTGGTCGTGGGCGGCCCGTTATGCGAGTCCGGTGATATCTTTACCCAGACCGAGGGCGGTTTCGTCAGTCGGCGGCGATTGCCGGAAGCTCACGTCGGCGAGTATCTGGTGATCGAAGTGGCCGGGGCCTACGGCCAGGTGATGGCCTCGAACTATAATTCGCAACCGCTGGCGGCCGAAGTCCTGATCCATCAGGGGCAACCGCATCCGATCCGCGCGCGGCAGACGTTCGAGGACCTCGTACGGGGGGAAACCCGAGGAATGGACGCACTGGGGAGCGGGGCCTAATACCGGATTCAAACGATGACACGACGTTTTCGGGCAAGGCTTCGTCTGTTCCGACGGTGCGCCCTGCGGTTTGTGATTCACGATGTGCTGCATGCCGACGATCCACCCCATCGCTTGGCACTGGGCATCGCCATCGCCATGTTCATCACGTTCACCCCGACCATCGGGTTCCAGATGGCCCTGGCCGTGTTCTTCGCTTGGTTGCTGCGAGCCAACAAGGCGGTGGGGGTCGTCCTGGTCTGGTTCTCGAATCCGGTCACGATTCTGCCGATCTTCTACTTCTGCTACCGGATTGGACACTCTCTGGTGCGGGGCGACCGTGTCAGCTGGCGCTGGTGGGCACAACTGGCGCGTCCCCCTCTGGGATGGTGGGACAGCGTCCAGTTCTACTGGGAACGGTTCATGCACCTGGCCGCACCGCTCTGGATCGGCAGCCTGATCGTGGCCACGGTGGTCGGGTACGCGTCGTACTACATCAGCTACTACGCGATTTGCGGCTATCGTTTGAAGCGTTGGGGGACGCTGTTGCCGCCCTCGGCGTTGCGCGAGTTAGAACGGGCGGGCGCGAAACCACCGCCGATGTGACGTTTTCGGTCCCGCGATGCGCCGCGTCGCCATGCGCGGGCCCGCTGCTCTCCTCAGGCATTCAACTTCCCTGGGCAGCGGTAAATTTGCGGAGACGCGGCGATACCCCGTGGTCTCTTGACTTGGAAACCCGATTCGGTTCTCGCGAGCGGTGTGGTCAGCCCGCGAAAACCGAGTGGGAGTTTGCGACGGAGCGGCTACAGTCAATACGCGTGTTAAACCGGCCCTCCCGTGATGTGGCTGATGTCCAGACCCGACAACTGGCAGTAGGCTTTCAGCATCGGCAGGTGTTTGCCGTAGATCAACACGTTGTGATGGCCGCGGATATCGCGGGTGTCGGCCACTCGGCCAACGATGCCTCTGCTCGATCCGCAGACAATCTTCACTCTACCGCCGCTCCCAACCGTTGGCAAGTCGCGGGGGTCGGGAGCGGCGGTGGGGACGTCGGCGGGTTCAGACCGCGACCGGCTCGCGGCGGGCGGGTGCGGGCCGACCAGCCCGTTGACAAACGGCCTGGGGCAGCACGGATCGGCAGAGCTGCGCGGCGGGGTTGTCACCTACGGCCGCATTCCGCTCGTAGAACGTGTCCGGTTCGCGAGTCCAGCCCGCCTGCAATCGCCGCTGTTCGCGACGGATCCGGCGCAACAGCCAGCGGCCGCCGATCGCTCCCGCCAGTCGGGCCTTCCAGCCGAATTCCTGGTACAGCTCGTGCAACAAACGCGACAGCCGGGCGTGCAGTTGCGGGTCGCGGCGAAAATAGAGGCGGGCCGCACTGACCAGAGCCGCAAACGACGTCGGCAACTCGCCCGCTTCCGCCGCAAACCGGCGGCGGATCCGCGGGTTCGGATGGTCCTGATAACGCCGCCAACCCGCCAGCGTGGTGCGGACAATCCGGACCGTGCTGGGACCGTTGACCGCAAAATCCCGCTCAAAGGCCCGCAAAATCATGGCCGCTTCCGCACCCTCGGGTATGTGGGGATGCCGATAGTTGAAAATCAACTGGCCATGAATGTCACCCACCTCATACGTCCCCTCCGGCTTCATCCGCCCCGCAGCAGATAACTCGGCATGCAAGGGCGTGCCGGATAACGGCGTATACAGCATGAACTGATGAAAATCCGTGTCGTGACCCACCGCGTACTCGATCGCCCGGTCCATGTTCTCCGGCGTGTGCTCCTCCAAACCGATGATGGTCGAGCCCAGCACCCGGATCCCGTGCGACTGCAGCTGCCGCACCAGCTGGCGGGTGTCCGTGCCGTGCAACTTGGAATACTGGCTGGATTCGCCCTCCAAGCCCATCCAGACCCAGGAAACGCCCAAGCCGACCAGCTGTTCAATCGTGTAGGAACGCAGCACATTGGCCGAACTGAACACATACAATGCCCAGGACTTGTCCTGCTCCTCCATGCGTTCCAGCAATCGCAGGGCTCGACGGCGGTGCAGCAGGAAGTTCTCGTCCATGACAAAGAACGCCCGCACGCCCAGCTCCGCTTCCAACTGGCACATCACGTCGAACAGCTCGTCGCCCGTGTGGTAAAAATCGACGAACTTGCCCTTGCCACCAAACATCGCGGAAGTCGAACAAAAATTGCAGCCCAGCGGGCAACCGACCGAAGGGATCAGGGTCGCGGCCACATCCTCGGGCGACTCGCGCACGGCCACGCCCGCGCTCCGCGTGCTGAATCCCGAGGAAATCAAAGGATGCCGGATCGCCGCCTCCTGGTCCTCGCCCAAGAAACCCCGCATCCAACGCACTCCGTCACCCCGCACGATGAAGTCCGCATCGATCCGGGCGTCCAAGTCGGAAAGGTTCGCAAGGTGACCGCCAATTACGATCTGAGCCTGCGGCTGATAACGGCGGATCAGCTGGCACATCGCACGCACTTTCAGCTGGTTCGAAATGATCGACGAGATCCCGATCACGTCGTACTCGCGCTGCTGCAGCTCCTCGATAAACCGCTCCCGCGAAGGAAAATCCAAAACCGTGCAGGGTGCCTCCAAATTCGCCTGGATTAGCATCAAACCCCAACTGCGATGAAACATCCGCAGAGAAAACGGTCCCTGCGTTCGCGTCACCTGATTGTGATACAACTCCATGGGATTCAAAGTCCGCGACCCGTATTCGTCGTCTTGGGCATAGGGGCCGAATACACTGGTCAACAAGACCCGAGCCTGCGACCCGGCCGGATGACGAGGCACGGTTTCCGTAATGTCGCCAGCAATTTCCAAACAAGCGTTCCGCATGGCAGACAGCTCCTTCCAGGATAAGCGGCCGCATCGGCTACCGAGAATACGAGTAGCCTTGAATCCGCCGCAATGGTAGTGGCCGCCGATCCGGTCGATCCGCGATCACGTGTCGTTCTCCGCCCATTATAGATGCCTAAGAGGAGATCTGAGGGGCTAGTTTGTATGCGCCAGGTAATAGCTGCGTAAAAGCTGCGCACCGTTGACGAACCCGGCCGCATTCTGGTAAACCGTGCTGGAAGGCCCGCGCAAAACCACGTCGTTCTCGGAGATCCCGGTCCCCCAGGGGGCGGGTTTGCTAGGCCCTCTTGTGGGAACCCGCGCCGGTCGGTTTCACCCCCACGTTGGAACACAACATGCTCTCCCGCCGTTCGCTCAGTCTGCCGATTATCCTGGGGATCGTCATGATCCTCCTGCTGGTGGTCTTGACCGCCGGCTGGATCTCGTTGTCCGTGCTCGGCATGCTCGAAGCCGGTCGATTCGCGGGCGTCTACTGGGTGCTGCTGACGGTGGGGACCATGTTCATCGCCATGCTGCTGGTCGGCGTGATCCTGTACCTGGTCCTGTCGATCAAGGCGATCAATCTGAACCGGCAGCAATCGAACTTCATCGACAGCGTAACGCACGAGCTGAAATCGCCGATCGCCTCGATGAAGTTGTATTTGCAGACGTTGGGTCGGCGGCAGGTGGACGAGGAGGAGCGGGCGGGCTTCTATCGGTTCATGCTGGACGATCTCGAACGCTTGGATCAGTTGATCAACCAGTTGTTGGAAGCGGGGCGGGTCGAATCGGGACGTTCGATCGGCGAGGTCGAGGCGGTGGAGGTCCCCGAGTTGTTGCGAGCCTGTGCCGCATCGGTCTGCCAGCATCATCAGGTTCCGCTGGAGGCGATTCGATTTCGTCTGGAGCCCTGTACCGTGTGGGCGCGGCGAGCCGATCTGGCCATGATCTTCCGGAACGTGCTGGACAACGCCGTCAAATACGCGGGCGAGGTTCCGGAAGTGGTGGTCGAGTGTCGCCGTCAACCTGGCAACCGGATGTTCGTCCGCATCACGGACAACGGGCCCGGCATCCCCCCGCGGATGCGTCGCAAGGTGTTTGGCCGCTTCGTACGGCTGGGTTGGGAATTGGAGCGGAAGAAACCCGGCACGGGCTTGGGCTTGCACATTGTCCAGACCTTGGTCCGACAACTTCGCGGCCGCGTGCGAATCCTCGGACGCCCGACCGGCAGGGGAACCGTCCTGGAACTGGAACTGCCCGAAAACCGCCCGGTATCCTCAAACGAACCATGACCGTTGCCAACCCGCGCCTCGTGCCCCAACATTCGTTCCCCACCGTGGGGGCAGATCGCAAAAAAACACTGCGAGTCTGAAGTTCGGCCAAGCCAAACTCCGAAGATGGGAGGGACCGGACGGGGCGTCCTGCGCAACGATGCCCCCCATCACTCGATCCACGAACCCTTCGTATGGCCCAACTTGACTCGCGATCGGCGTCCAGGAGGATAGCTCAGCATGCCGCAACGATCCCGTCACCAAGAACGCATCATCAAGAACTACTACGAGAACCGGGAAGCCATTTCGCTGCAGCGCGTTCAGGAACTGGTGACCGAACTGTACCTGAGCGAGGGCAAGGCCCGGGAGAGGCATTGGAAGAATTTGGCCTCGCACCTGGAAAAGCTGGGGGTGGCACCCGCCACCATCGACCACCTGCTTGCCCATCAGGATCTGGAGCGAGTCGCCCAGTTGGTGGAAGACTTGGCTAAGAAAGCGTAGTTCGCGGTGGCTCGGGCCACCGGAGGGGCGGGAATCGTCCGCGGGGATCATCCCAAACGATCGCGAATCGTCGGGATAGTCACGATTCCCGGCCCACCCCGGAGCGTGCCTTTACCGCCTGCTCATGGTTTCTACGTTCGTCTCGTCACGCGGTTCCGGTCTGCTCGCGACGTTTCCGGCGGGCCCGATGCAGCCAACCGCCACAACCGGCCACCATCAACCAGATCAAGCCCGGTTCCGGTACCGGAACGCCCTGCCCGGGAAGACCACCCCCCAGAAGACCTAGCGTGTTGCTCTCGCCCAGATAAACGGCGAACAGCACGTCGCGGTAATCAGCCGCTTGTCCGTCCGCACCGTCCTCGAAACCGACCAGGACATACGGATTACCAGCTTGGGCGAAGGCCACCGCACGCTCGACTCCGCCGTTTAACGACGGATCGGTATACCACACGGGGCCATTTCCGCGGGCACCATCGGCGATCAAAAAGAAATCCAACTGATTACCGACATCGTACGAACCCAGCTGAACAAAATCCCCCGGAAGCAGTGGTGCGTGCGGGGGCCGCGCGCCGGCCTGTCCCTGGGAGGCACCGTGAGAACTATGCGTGGTCGCGTTGGGGAAAATCAGGGCTGCATCCGTTGCGGAAATGCCTCCCGGAGCCGTATGGAATCCCAGCGAATTCTGGTACGAGGTATTGCTGCCCACGAAGTAAGTCCGCAAATCTGCCGGACTGGACAACGTCATTGAGCTGGGATCGATCGCCGTCCAACTGCCGTCGGAAAAGCCCCCTTGGGCAAAATCGCTCATGCTCTGAAATGTCGTGGTCAAAAAGGCTTCCGATGCGGGATCCGTTCCCCTTTCGTAAACCGGATCCACGGGCTGGAGTCCGTAGGGCCGCGCATCGGACTGGCGATT
>SLMF01000116.1 GCA_007133715.1 Planctomycetaceae bacterium | reverse complement strand
GTTCACGCTGTGCCGATGTTGACAAAGCAGATCGGCGATCCACGTCCCAACCGTGCCCGCCCCCAATACGACGATCTTCATCCGGTGCTCCACCAGGAAACTGCAAACCTCACCAAAGATTACCCTGCCGGTAATCTTTGGTAAATACCCCCCCCCACTCTGTCGACGCCTGGTTCCCAAGATATAGCAGGACCCGCCGAACTGCCCCCTGCACGAACAAACCGCTTGTTGACCGAGCTGTTGGGGAAGCAGAGAACATTTCCCGGCAACGATCGAATCGGCCAGCGAAACGATCCCGGCATTTACATCAAGACCTCGATCGTCGCCGTCCCGTGATCGGTACTGATCACCCCAGCGCGGCCGAGCGAAGCAGGCCGCGCCGGGGTAATCCCTCCCTATTTTTGTTAATCCGGAAAAACGGGATAATGGGTTCAGCGTGCCTGGGTTTGCTTGTTTTGAAGGCACCCGATTTTGCTGCAATGGTCGGGTGGGGTGGGGCGGTGTAAGATTGACGTGACGTTTCCGCTTGGTTTCGGCATCTTTTTGCTTGTTGTATTTCCCCCTCTGTGGTAAAAGGGGTATTTAGTATGTTTCGGGGGTTAAGTATTTCGCTGGCGATTCTCTTGGCTTGGGGGCGTAGCGGGTGGGGGCAGGATGAGCTGCCCGATCCCGAGCCGACTCCGCCGGCGGTGGCCGCGGCGGGGGCGGCGGGCGAAGGCGAGGCGGTGGAATCGTTGCGGTTGCGGCAGGAGCATCTGATTTATGTGCCTTACGAGAACTTGCAGCAGGTGCTGGAGGATATCGGGGCTTCGGTCGTGCTGCCGTATGCGGAGCTTTTGGAGAAGTGGGATCATTGGTCGCGGCCGGCGACGAGCCCTGCGCCTCCTCCGCTGGGGGGTGTGATCTCGCGTGCCGATTATGTGGGTGTCGTGCGGGGTGACTGGGTCGAGTTGGATGTGACGCTGGCGATCGAGGTCTTGACCGACGGCTGGACTCGCTTGCCCGTCTCGTTTGGTGACGCTCGGATCGGTTGGATCGAGGCGGAAGCGGAGCGGGTGCTGTTGCGGGGGCGGGCGGACGGTGGGTCGGAGTTGTTGGTCCGGGGTCGCGGGCGGCACCAGGTGCGGTTGGGGCTGATGGCGGCGGTCGAGTCGGATGCGGAGGGTTGGCATTTCGCTTTGCCTTGCCCGGCGGCGGGGATCAGTCAGTTGGAGTTGGAGTTGCCGGAAGCCAATCTGGCGGTCCAGGTATCGCCGCGGGGTACGACGGAGTTGTTGAGTGCTGTGGGCGAGCGGACGCGGGTGCGGGTGTTATTGGGGGCGACCGAGCGGTTTACGGTTCATTGGCAGCCCACGGCGGAGGCGTGGCAGCAGGTGGCGGGTGTGGCGAATGTGACCAGTTTCCTGGGGGTCGATTTGGGCGATGGGGTGGTGCATACGCATGGCGTGTTGGATTACCAGATCCTCCGCGGTTCGCTGGACGAGTTGTGGGTGTCCTTGCCGCCGGAGCAGCGGTTGTTGGACGTGCAGGTTCCGGGTTTACGGGATTGGCGGGTCGAGTCGGAGGAGGGGGTTCCGCGGTTACGGGTGCGTTTGCATGCTCCGGTAACGGGCGAGGTGCGGTTGGAGTTGCGGACCGAATCGCCGTTACCCGAGACGCCGTTTGTGGTGGGTCAGCTGCAGGCGGAGGGTGCGGCTCGGGCGAGCGGGATCGTGGCGGTGCGGGGCGCGGCGGACTTGGGTTGGGAGGAGGTCGAGCGGCGGCTGCTGACTCGGATCGACGAGGCGGAGGTACCCGAGTCGTATCGGCGTCCGCGGAGCACGTACTACAAATTTTTCGCGGCCGAGCATCAGTTGCAAGTTTTGGCGGTGCCGCAGGAGCCGCGGGTGGTGGTCGATTCGCAGCTGGCGGTGACGCTGGACCGGTTGGAGGTGTCGTTGCGTGGCGAGTTCCACTACCAGGTTTTGGGTGCGGGTGTCTTCGAGTTGCGGTTCCGATTGCCCTCCGGTTTTCAGGTCGAGGAGGTGCAAGCGGAGGCGTTGGAGCGTTTCGAGTTGGACACGGGTGAGGCGGGCGCGGAGTTACGGGTTCATTTTGCGGAGCGGCAGTTGGGCGAGCTGGCGGTGCAGATCCGTGCTCGCGGTGCTCGGGAGTCGTTGTCGGGCGAATGGCAGGTACCGTATCTGGAGCCGCGGGGTGTGTTGCGGGAAGCGGGATTGATCGCGGTGATTGCGCCGGAGTCTTTGGAATTGAGGACGGAGCGATCGCAGTTGGAATCGGCTTGGGTGGCCGCTCCGGACGAGCTGGCTGTGCGGGGTTTTCGGCCTGCGGTTCCGCCCGGATCGGTGCTGGCCGCCGCTTTCGCTTTCGTCGCGCGTCCGGTGCGGATCCTGCAGACGGTCAGCGAGCGGCCCGGGCGGGTGTTGGCTGCGGTTCACACGGACGCGGAGGTGTTGGAGGACGTGGTGCAGGTGGTGACGCAGGTGGACTATCAGATCCGGTTTACGGGCACGGACACATTTCGGCTGGCCGTACCGGCGGGGGCTTCGGGCCGGTTAGAGATCGAGGGCGAGGGGATTCGCGAGCGTCGGCAGGCGGCGTGGCCGGACCGCGAGGGCTGGGTGGCCTGGACCGTGGTGTTGCATGCCGCGGTCTTGGGCGAATTCTCTTTGACGCTGCGTTACGATGAACCGCTGGAACGGGAGCCGGACGAACGGACGTGGCGGTTGCAGCCGATCCGGGTGCTGGACGCCGATCGGGAGACGGGCGAGCTGGCGTTGCACAAGGACCGGTCGCTGACGATCCGGGCGGTTGCGACAGGTTTGGAGGAGATCGATCCGCGGGAGCTGACGTCTCTGCGGGGCCGGCCCAGTCCGTATCGGACCTACCGTTATTTTCAGCAGCCGGTCGAGTTAGAGCTGCAGCTCACGCGTCATGCGATCCAGGAGGTCGTGCGGACGGTGGTGGATCGGGCGTATGTGGAGGCGGTGGTCACGCGTGACGGTCCGTTGCGGGTTCGGGCGCGTTATGAAGTGCGAACGAGCGAGCGTCAGCGGTTGGCGGTGCAGTTGGCGGCCCCGCGGATTTTGAGTTTGCACGTTGCGGGGCAGGCGGTGCCTGCAGAGATCGACCCCGCCCCGGCGGAGGACGAGCTGGGGAAGCGCCGGTTCTTTATCAACGTGGCTCGGGCGGGCGATGTGGACGAGTCGTTTCCGATCGCGTTGGTGTTCGAAGCCCCGGCACCCGACCGTCGCCTGGGGGTCACCGATCTGCTGCGACTGGCCTTGCCAAACTTCGACGAGGGGGTGAAATCGCAGAAGACGTATGTGCGAATGTGGGTCCCGCGCGATTATCGACTGGTGGGCAACCCGGCCGGTTTCACCAGTCATCTGGGCGTGGGATATTGGGATTCCCGTCTGCTCACACCGGCTCGCGAGAATCCGGACGCCTGGTTTCCCCCGGACGTGTCGCCGGTCGATTTCCAGGTGGACGGCACAACGTATTTGTACAGCACTCTGGCGGCGCCCGCCGCTTTGGAACTGGCCTATTGGCACATCCCGACCATGACGCTGATCGGCAGTCTCCTGGCCTTGACGATGGGCGTACTGCTGTTGCGGTTTTCCTTGGAGACCAAGGTTTTCATGGTGCTGGGGCTGCTGTTTCTGATCGCGTTCGCCGGTCTCTTCCGTCCGTCGCTGGTCAACAGCTGGCTACTGGCGGCTCGTCTGGGGATCGCGGGCGTGGTGGTGGTCTGGCTGGCCGCTTGGCTGCTGTGGGTCCGGCGGGCCGGTTTTTCGTGGCCGCGGTTAGCGCCGGCGGTCGTCACGGTGCCGTTGGCGTCGGAAGCGAAGCATGCTGCGCGACACTCGTCGGGGAGTCGGCGTTATCACAGGTCGCGTCGGTCGAGCCGTTCCAAGCGGGGGAAGGGGGAGGACGATGCTTCCTAAACCGGTGCGAAGTGCCGCGATTTTGTCCGGGTTGGTCTTGTCGGCGGTTCTGCTGTTGAGCGGGGGAGCGGTTGGCGGGGGAGCATCGCCGCGTCCTTCTCCGCGGATCCGTTACGTCTACATTCCGGCGGACGAGGTGAAGATCGTATTCCAGGACGCAGCGCAGGGCGTGCTGATGGGGCGTGAGGAGATTCTGGGCTTATGGCGGGCGGCGCGTCAGCGGGAGGCGGAAGCGGCGGCGGCGGCGGCGGAGGGTCCGCGGGCCGAGGCGCTGCTGGCCGGGGCCGGGTACGAAGGCGAATTGGACGGCCAGCAGCTGCGGCTGACCGGCCGCCTGGAACTGGTGAACTGGCAGGGGCCATGGCAGACGGTCGAGCTGGCGTTCGGCGGGCTGGCGATCGAGTCGGCGCGGCTGGATGGCCAACCGGCTCGGCTGGGTGTCACTGCCCGGGGCGTTCCGTTCGTGGTGTTGGAGTCGGTAGGCCGTTTCCAGTTGGAACTGGAGATGTCGGCGCCGTTGCTACGTCAGGCGGGCGATTTGGCTGCCACGCTGCAACTGCCGCCAGCTCCGGCGGCCGAGTTGCGTGTCCGGATGGCTCCGCACCGGCAGTTGCGGGTGGGCGGCATGCGGGTGCCCGCCGAGGCGGTGGGTGAGGAGCGACCGTGGCACCGGATCGCGATCGACCCGGCGGGCCGCCTGCCGCTGGTCATCTCGGACCGCGGTGCGGACGGCGAACGCGGTTCGCAGTGGTTCGCCACCAGCCGGGCGTTGGGTCATGTGGAACCGGCCGGTTTCCGCTGGGAAGTGACCGTCGATCTGGAGATTTTCGGTCGTGCCGCGGACGGGGTCACGTTGCGGGTGCCCGAGTCGGTGGAGGTGGTGCATGTACAATCGCCGCAGTTGTCCGGATGGTCGCCGGGTGCCGTGGAGGCGGGCGAGTTGCCGATCGAGCTGACGTTTCACCGTCCGATTCAGGGTTCCTGTTCGATCCAATTGAGCGCACTGGCACCGTTGCCGCAGGCCGCTGCCTGGCTGGTACCGACGGTGCGGGTACCGTCGGCCGTTTCGCACGTGGGCCAAGTGGCTTTGCAAGCGTCGCCGGATCTGCGGGTCGAGGTGGGCGAGTTGGAGGGGTTGCGGCCGGAGGCGTCGGATGCGACGTTCGGGTTCGTCTTTTGGGACGAAGGCTTTCGGTTGCCGTTGCAGGTGACGGACCGGCGTCGCGAGTTGCTGGCCTCGGTTGCCACGCTGGTCCAGGTACGTCGTTCGGGTTTGTCACTACGCGGCAGTGTGACGGTCACGCCGCGTTATGCGTCGTTATTCGAGGTACAATTGCAGTTACCGCGTGCGTGGTCGGTACAAACGGTCAGCAGTGCGGGAGCGCCGCGGATTTGGGCGGCGGGCGAGGCTGCGGGCGACGTGGCCGATGCCGTGGCGGGGCTGCAGACGTTGCGGATCGATCTGGGCCGCGCGGTGCCTGCGGGCGAGACGGTCGAGATCCAGGTGCAGGCGGAGAAGCGGCCGGTGCCTTGGCTGGAGGACCCGTTCGAGGTTCCGGCGGCTTTTCGCGAGATCGGCTGGCCCGAACTGCGGGTGTTGGACGCGGACGAGGTGGAAGGCACGTTGGCGATCGTGGCGCCGGCGGATCTCGAGCTGCAGGTAGCTCAGCTGTCCGCCGATCTGCAGCCGATCGCCGGCCGGGGTGATCAGCTGGCGGGCGAGTCGGCAACCGGCACGGTGCTGCAGTACGGCTATCAGGATCGTGCGGACCAATCGGGGCGTTTGCAGGTCCGCCGCCGGATCGCGCGGGTGGCGGCCGAGACGCTCGCCTTTGTTCGCTTGGAACGGGATCAGTTGGACGTGCATTATCAGCTGGACCTGGCGATTCGGGGTGGCGAATTGCGCGAGTTGCGGTTTGCTCTGCCGCCGTCGAGCGGTGAATCGTTGCGGGTGACCACGGTCGATTCGGCGGCGCGGGTGCAAGAGCAACGGCGGCTGGCGGAGTCTGTCGAGCCGGGCGCGGATGCGGGCCAGTTGTGGCAGATTGTGTTGGATCGGCCGGTAACGGGCGAGCTGACGATGGCGGTGGATCTTTCGCAGCCGCTGGCGGCGGCGGGCGAGGAGGCGGACCGGGCGGGCGGCGGCGAACGAGCGGCGGGCGAGTCGGGTCGGGAGACCGGGTCGGTTGTGCCGGTGCCCGTG
>SLMF01000050.1 GCA_007133715.1 Planctomycetaceae bacterium | reverse complement strand
TGTCCCGTCTGACCCGTGTTGGTGGTAGGGCGAGCTGTCTGCGCCCGCGCGGTCGACACGCAAAGGAGGCACAGGACGACTGCCGTACGGAACCCAAAGCTGGTAAGCATGGCGATTCCCCTTTTCTTAGCGAGTGAAGCCGAGTGCAAACGCGTCTCGGCTTGCGTGGCTTGGCGACGGATTCGCCCCGGGACAGCATCGACCAGATCGGTTCGCCAGCTGGCGATCGATTCTCCGGGACCACAAAACCCGCAACCGCTTGGCCGGGTATCTATCATTGTAGCAGGCCATACGAGGATTGGCACATCACTTGTAACCCCACGCCACCGGTCGGGGTTTCGTTTTCCCGTGGAGAAGATGATGGAAACGCGTCACAACCTGTTTTTATTCCGACTTTTTGGTGTGCTCGTTTTAGTATTTCTGGTGGTTCTGCCGCGTCAGGCCACGGCTCGCCCGCCGGCTCCGCGTTTATTGCCCTCCGAAACGCTGGTCTACCTGCGCATCGCGAATGTGCCGGAAATGATCGAGCAGTTCGAGCAATCGACTTGGGGACGGATCGCGCAGGATGACCAAGTGCGGCCCCTGGTGGCTCATGTCTTCGCAGCGTTGTTGGAAGCCGCCGAGGGAATCGAAGGGACCTTGGGCGTGACGCCGGAGGAACTGCTGGCAGTACCCGAGGGCGAAATTGCCCTGGCACTTGTCGGACCCGACGAGGAACGTCCGGCGCTGGTCCTGCTGCTGGATACCGATCTCGACTCGCCGACCGTCCAGGAGTTGCTGGCTCGCGTGGAATCCGGTTTGGCCGAACAGGGTACTCGCCGCCGTACCGTCCGCTCCGAGGGCGCGGAAATGGTGATCCATCAACTGCCGCAAGCGAACCGGGAGTTTGCCTACATTCAAAAGGATCGCACCCTGATCCTGACCAGCAGCGAGCGGGTGGCTTCGGAGCTGCTGCTGGCGTGGGAGGGACAACCTCGCAGCCGCTTGTCAGACAACTCGGCGTACGCGGCGATCATGAAGCGGTGCGGCGGCGAGTTGGAGGAACCGCCAACGGCGGCGTTCTTCGTGGACGCGTTGGAATTGACCCGGCGAGTGGCCCGAGGCAGCGTCCCAGGCCAAGTGTTTCTGGCACTCCTGAACCCGTTGGGGTTGGATGGTATCCGTGGAATCGGGGGCACCCTGAGTTTGGTCACCGAGCAGTATGACAACCTGGTGAACGTGCACTTGCTGCTCCAGCGCCCGCGGCGTGGCGTGTTCGAAGTCACGGCGCTGCAAGGCGGTGAGGTGACACCCGAGAACTGGGTTCCCCGTGATGCGGTTAGCTATACCAGCCTGCGGTGGGATATCGAGCAAGGGTATCCGGCCCTGCGTGCGTTGTACGACGCCATTCGTGGCGGGGGTGCTTTGCGACGCGACGTGGATCAACGTTTCTCGATTCCCCTGGGGATCGATTTCGAGCGAGAGTTTCTCGGTGAACTGACGGGTCGAATGTCGCATACCAGTTGGATGGTCCGCCCGGCCCGGCTGAACAGCCGCGCGAATCTGGTCGGGTTCCAGCTGAAGGACCCCGCACGCTTCCGCAGCACGTGGCAGAAACTGACATCGCACTTGGGCGGGCAATTGGAACGCCGCTCGTGGGGTATGACCGAGTACTGGCAGCTGACCCAGACCGCGTCGCCCGCTTCGACGCCGGATCAGGCCCTGGTCCGCCAGCCGGATCCGGCTTTTGCCCTGCTGGGCGATTATCTGTTGCTGTCCGATAGCAGCGAACTGCTCCGCCAGGCGGTGATCACGCAGTCCGATGCCTCGGTCTCGCTGGGCCACGAATTGGACTACAAGCTGATCGCCAGCCGGATTCGGCGGCAGGACGGCGGTCAGAGTCCGGGCCTGTTTTCCTTCGACCGGCCGGAGGAATCGATGCGTTTGCTGTACGAGTTGGCCGTCGCCGATGCCACCCGGGATCAGCTGGCCGCTCAAAGTACGGCCAATCCGTTGTTCGGAGCCTTGGACGGGGCCCTGCGGGAACACCCGCTGCCGCCTTTCTCCGTCATCGCGCGCTACCTGGCTCCCGGCGGCAGCCTGCTGACGGACGAGGCCACCGGATTCCATTACACGCGGTTTACCCTGCGACGTCAGTAGCAGGGGCGCAACCGGTATTCAGCGGTCCGTCCCGCCGCCAAAACGCTCGAAATACACGGCGTCGTCCCGGTAACGGGTGCGAGGTTCCGGAGATTCCGCCGGCCAGCCCACGGCAATCATGGCTACCGGGATCACCGGTTCCGGAATGTTCAGCAGCGAGCGGAGGTGGGCCATACGTTCCGGACGTGGATGCACTCCCAGCCAACAGGCGCCCAGGCCCAGGGCCTGGGCAGCCAACAGCAGGTTCTCGATGGCTGCCGAACAATCCTGCAGCAGGTAAGACAACTCGCCACCCTGTGCGCGACGGAGGTCGCCGCAGACGGCGAGCCCCAGTGGGGCGCTGGCCAACATCTGGCCGTTGGGCAAGCCCTCCGCAATCGCGGCCAGCGTCTCCGGCTGGCGAATCACAATAAAAGCCCAGGGATCCTTGGCCACGGCCGAAGGGGCCGCCATCGCCGCCGCCAACAGATCGCGAACCACGTCGGCGGCGACCGGCTCGCTCCGATACGCGCGCACGCTCCGCCGCGCAAACAGAAGCTGCAGTTTCGGATTCATCGGGCCCTTCCATACCAACGGGGAGCAAAGGTCACGGCACGTCGAAATCCGGCTCATCGACGGGAAGATCCAGCGGCAGGTCCGGTTCCTGATCCGGAATATCCAGCTCATCCATCGGCAAGTCCGGATCGTCGAAAGGCAGCTCGGGTTGATCGGCGGGCATTTCCGGCTCATCCAACGGAAAATCCGGTTCATCGGCAGGCACTTCCGGCTCGTCCGCAGGCATCTCGGGTTCATCAAACGGTGGCTCGGCGTCCGGCATCGGCTGCATCGGTAGTTCCGGTAGCCCCTCTTCCAGTGGTTGGGTTAGCAAATCCATCTCATCCAACGGCTCCTCCTGCTCGACGGTGACGCCGAACACCTCTTCCAAATTGCCAGCCTGAGGGCGGAGCACCGTGACCAGCGCCCATTGATCCAAATGGTCCGATTTGTCGGTTTCGGCGATGACCGCGTCGATCGCCTTCACATAACTCTGCAATCGCTCGGTCAGCTCCTCATCTTCCACCAGGGTCGCCAAGCCTCCGGTGCCATTGGTGCCGGTTCCCGCCAACCCGCTACGGACCTGCTGCAACTGATGTTTGAGGCGTCGGCGGGTCAAGTCGATGCGATAGGCCATGGGGCCGCGTTCTTGATGAGCGGTCACGGTTGGCTTTCCGAAGGCACCGGCCCCCAACGGTCGCCGGGGAGCGTGGGGAGGTGGCTTCGGCGTGCCCTCGCGCTCCAGCTGCCGTTCGACGCGCTCGATCTCCCGGTAACAGGCGGTCGCCGCGACCGCGCCCAATTGTCGAGCAAGCTGGGCCACGTTGATGTTGGCATCCTCGGGGTACACGAGCCGACCCAGCGCTTCCGCCGCGGCACATCGCAAAACCACCCGGGCTTCCTCGTCACGCACGATCTCTTGCAAGGCTGCTACCACCCGGCTTTGTCCGCTTCCCAGCATCGCCAGCACATCGATCGCCCGCTGCCGGAGCCAATCATGCCCTTCCTCACTTCGCCCCTCCGGCGGCTCGCCCTGCCCGATGATCGCCAGCATCGCATCGACGATCATCTTCTCCGCATTGTTTCCAACCAAACGCCGGTTTTCCCGAGGCAGCTGCCGATCGACACGCGCATGCCGCAGAATCCCGTTCAAGGCCGCGACCCGAACCGCATCCAGTTGCTCGGGGTCCTGGAGTTCATCCAGCATGAACCGCAACGCGTTGTTCAACGGTACGGGGGGGCGACGTTCCCCCACTGTGGATGCCTCGGTGCTGTTCAAGCCACCGATCAACAGCATGGCATTGTAGCGGGCCGCCGGGTGGAAGTTGCCACGAACAATGCCGGCCATCATGCGAATCGTTAAATTCAGCAGATGCTGATGTGCCGCCTGCGATCGCGCTTGGCCGAGCCGCCGGTCGAGGAACTCCAGCCGCCGTTCGGGCCAGCGAGACAGATGCTTCGGGTGCGTCAGGATGGCGAAATAGTACTGTGTGAAGTAACCATCGAAGCGGCTGCGAATCTGCTCATCGTTCAGGGAAGCATCGCCTCTGAGAACCGAGATCGCTTGGCGGTCCAGCTCCGTCTTGAGGCGTTTATCCTCCTCCGGAGAGCCGTCCCGCAATCGCTCGGGCACGGGGAGGATTTCGTACTGATTCGGACCCGCTTGCGCACGGGCCTGTTGCGCTCCGAGCAGAGCTACCCCGAGTAGCCATGTACCGGCAAGGGTTCGGGCGAGGCCCCAAGCGGTTCGCTGAGTCATGACAATCTCCGTATGTTTGGGCCGAACGATCTGCTCCCGTTCCCCACGGTCGCAACCTAACCTAATCATCACGTTTGAAGGGGTTTCTGTCAACTGAAATCGGGCGGGGTGGACAACCGGGGAGCGGCCGCGGGTCAAGCGGATCTCGCGGGCTTTGCGTTCCCGCACGTCCTATCGAATCCCCCTCGTATTCAGGGTGACGGGAAAACCGCGTTCCACGACGTTTGGGCCGATCCGGCTGAGTTCACTGGGCAGCGCTGCGGGTCCCTTCCGGGGAGCCCCCTATCGGGTGTCCGGCGGGGAGCGGGCGCCCGGCAGCGGCGTAACCGCGGCGGAAAAGTTGCAGCTTCAGCTGCCGGAATTCGTCAAAACTGTCTGGATAGACCCAGACCGTGATCGTGGTGCGGTTCGGATCGTATTGGCTGAGGATGCTCTCGAATTTCGACGTGGGATGCCCCACCTCTTCCAGACGCTCACCCAGGTCGTTGCGGGTGGGAACCAAGACAAAGCGTTCCAGTTCGGCACGACGGCCGTCTGGGGAGTGCCGCAGGGTGTAGGTCATCCGGAAATGCTGGATCGGGCCGATCGTCTCGGTGACCCGCGGGGCGTCCCGCAGCTTCCAAATCTGCTGGGGAGCATCTTCCTGGAGTCTCGCGGCCAGTTCATCCCAGGGCACGTAAGCGATGCGTCCGGCGTGCAGGCGGAAATGCAGTTCGCGTCCGAAGACCGTTTTGGCCATCGGCGTCGGCAGATGCTTGATGACCTGAGGGGTGTTCGGGGCGTTGCGCAGGGCTTCCAATTGGATCGACAGGTCTTCCCAGTCGTCCCGAGCCCTCGCCAACTGTCGTTGGGCTTCGACCTGAGCCCGCTGTTCGTCACTCAGATCCTGTTTTTCGTGATCCAGTTCCTGCTCCACCTGCCCGATCACCTGCAACATGCGATCCCGCTCGCGGCGACGGTAGGCGATCTCCAGCTCCTGGCGTTTGATCCGGGTGTTGACCTCGTGGATGTCCCGCTCGACCGATTCGGCTGCCACGCGGGCGGCCGCTACATCGATCCGCGGGATCTGCTCCTCGTGCTCGTGCATGTTCCGCACCATGGCATCGGTCGCGCGCGCGCCGATGACCATGATCAGGATCAGCAGAATTCCCACCAGATTGGCGACGATGTCCAGGAAAGAATCCTGTCCGGGGGCTTCGGTGGTATCGGGTCGTCGTCGAGGCATGATGTTTGGGGGTCCGGGTTCGGTTGTTCAGCGTCGTTGGACCTCGAAGCCGCTGTTGTGCAACAGCAGGCTCAATTCATAGAAGCGATCTTCGGCATCGGGTGCCACACGGACGCGGAGGACAGGTTTCCAGTATCCGCCGGCGACTGCCATCCCCCAGCGTTCCACGCGTTGGTTCACACCGGCGACGAAGTCTTCGATCGCGGGTCGCATGGGCCCGTGCAAGGGATAGATGTCAGCGGGTCGGCCGTCGTGGGATTCCGGCAGGATGATCAGTTGGTCGGAACGGCACTCGACGGCCAGGGGACGTGTGATTCCGGTCGCCCGGGGTGGTTTGCGAGGCAGGGCCCAATTGGCGCCCTGCTCGGCGGCGATGCTTTGCATGCCGCCGCCGGGACGGCCATGAGCGGCAGTTCCCGTCCCATCGCCGCCGGCAGCTCCGCTGGCGAATTCCCCGCCGGACGCGCGCTCTTGAGCTTGACTTTCCGGATCGTGTCCGGCAGGCTGCG
>SLMF01000230.1 GCA_007133715.1 Planctomycetaceae bacterium | reverse complement strand
TCGCAGCTGCGGATGGACGAGCTCGAAGGTGAGGTGTACGAACTGGTGGACGCGATTACGAGGCGGGCGGTCCGCGGCGTGCTGGAGGAGCAGGTCCATTCGTGCGAAATGAGTCACTGTCCCCAGTGCGGCCGCGAACTGAAGGACAAACCTCCGCAGAAGAAGACGCTGACCACCGGGCGCGGCGACGTAACGTGGAACCAGCCGGTCAAACACTGCTCGGCTTGCCGATGCGATTTTTTTCCCTCAGGCCCGAGCGTTGGGGATTGAAGTGGAAGCGACCTGTACGCCACGCGTGGAACGTAAGGTGGTGGCGGCGAACGTCACCTCCAGTTCGCGGGAGCAGGCCAGCGAACCATTGCAGGACTTGGCCGACTTGTCGGTCAGCGGCAAACGTTGCGAACGGATTAGCCAGCGGGTCGGCGCCCCGCGTGTGGCGGAACGTGAACAGCGGCTTCAGCAGTACCAAGCGTTTCCTCTTCCGCAGCAACGTGAAGTTCCAGCCGATGCGCCGCTGGGCGGCTGGGACCATCGCGTAGCGGTCGTAATGGTCGACGGCGGGCGGGCTCAACTGCGTGACGAACGATGGGGCCAACCGCGGGCGAAAGGCACGGAGAAACCGCGCTGGTGGCGGGAATCGAAAGTCAGCATGGTCGCCACGTTTTGCGGTGAATCGCACGAGGTCGATCCGATGCCGGACGTGCCGGAAAACCTGCTCGATCCACTATGGTTGATTCCAAGAATCAACGAAATGAAAGTACTGGCGCGAGGGGGCCGAACCCATGCTCCAACTCGCTGCCGACAAAATCAGCGAAACCGAGCCGCTGGAAACCTACTGGAAAAACAAAGCAGAAACCCAGAACGGCAGGCGCAAATCCCGTGCCAAAGCCTGACAACCCTGTCCTGCACCCACCCCGCCGGAGCCCGATTTCTCGTCATTTTGACGCAAATTCCTACGTATCAAGCCCTTACGTGCTTTTCCGCTCCTCACCTTTTCCGCTCGCCTTCCGAAACCTTTTGTAACGCACGGGGTTTGTTGAGATGGGTTGTAGTATCTTTCCATCTGGCGCGAAGGAAAACAAGGTATGTCTGAGAGGAGTTTTCGTAGACCGGGGGCCGGTGTGTACGCTCGGCACGCTTTTACCTTGGTCGAGCTACTGGTGGTCATCGCCATCATTGGAATCCTTGTTGCGCTGCTGCTGCCAGCCATCCAAGCAGCCCGGGAGGCGGCTCGGCGCAGCCAATGCTCGAACAATCTGAAACAGCTTGCTTTAGGGATGCAGAACTACCACGACACCCACCAAACGCTGCCTCCGGGGAATTTCCACTATGACCCCGGAGCGGGAACGCTGCCTACGGATCGTTCTTGGGTGGGAACGAATCATGCAGGTTGTGGGCACTGCCCCGACGGGTCGTTTGGATGGCCCGTCTTCATCCTGCCCTTCATGGAAGAACAGGCGGTGTACGAACTGATCGACTTCACCCGCCAAGCTTACACCCCATTCCTATGGGATAATGAAGATCGCGGCGCACAGGGCGATCCGGCCAATGATGAAGCGTCCACGTCGCAGCCCCCCGCCTTCGTCTGCCCCTCAGCTCGCCGCGCGCGTCCTGCAAACGAGCAGAAGGACTACGCGATCAACGGGGGTGCGGGTTGCTGTGCCGAACGACGCGACGGGAATCCTCTGGCTGCCTCCCGATTGGGAATCGGGCACTACCTGAGTGAGATCCGGTTTGCCGACGTGACGGATGGCACGAGCAATGTGTTCATGCTTCTTGAAAAGGCCCATTCGGCGCCCTCCTCCCGAACTGCGAGGGACCTTGGGGGCAATCCGTTCTTTTTTGTGACGCATCAATCCCAGGGCTATGTCGACTCCCGCTGGCCTCCTAATCTGGATCGTCAAGAACGCGTTGCATCAAGTTATCATCCGGGGGGGCTGCAAGTGACGATGGTCGATGGCGCGGTTCGTTTTGTCGGCAACGACATCGATTTCAGGACTTGGCAGAGTATGTTTACCCGGATGGGGGGCGAAGTCGTGGGTGGATTCTAAGTATGCCTGCAGGCATCCAGCCGTGATGTTCGGGCCGCATCGGAGTGCATATATAATTGAGGGGAAGTTTAGATGACGGGTACGGGTCGTTTTTGGGGGATTATTGGTTACATCGCTGGCGCCGCGATCGCCTTGGGAGGCATCGGTTGTGGAAGAGATTCCGGGCCGCCGTTAGTCGACATCACGGGAACCCTATCGCGACACGGAGAGCCCCTCGCGGGGTACGGCTTGCAGTTCATACCCGAGAGCGGTCGGCCCAGCGATGCGGTCACCGACGCGAAGGGTCAGTACAGACTCCAGTACACGGCAGACCGGGCGGGGGCTGTCCTCGGAAG
The DNA here is from genome assembly GCA_007133715.1 of Planctomycetaceae bacterium. Classification (GTDB taxonomy): domain Bacteria; phylum Planctomycetota; class Planctomycetia; order Pirellulales; family Pirellulaceae; genus SLMF01. The sequence continues at coordinate 3,805 of SLMF01000230.1, read as the reverse complement.
GCATCGGGTGATTATCACTTCATATCAGACGACAGACAATGAATTGCAGGCCGCAATCGACGAAGGTCGCTATCGAGATATTCCACCGGAGATTGGCGCTGTCCTAAAAAGGTATGGGGATCTGAACACCACTCCGCTGCAGTTCGAAATTAGCGAAAGGCAGGTTCTCGATATCGAACTGGACTGAGACCGCGGGGTCCGCTGAACGCGAGTGGTCCGGTGTGCGCGACGAACACCGGTTTATGCGGCCCTACTACCGTACATTGAACGGGGAGATTTCTGATCGAACAGCTGTTGCAACAAGGAAAAACCTACTCCACGTCGCGCAGAACCGCCGCGTGCTCGCTCGTCTGATGCGGGCCGCTACGAACTTGCTCCGCCTCGGGGTCGCGGATCAAGACCACATCGGAACCGACTCGCACGGCCGTACCGCCCTCGGCCGCCAGCAACTCGATCCGCTCCGGCAGCTCCTCGGACTGGCCCTCGCGATAGGGGAACAGCACCGTCACAAAACGCATCGCGGGCGCCGGCTCCGTGGTCGATGCTGTCAAATGGAATTGGGGCGGAGCCGCCTCGGGACGAACGGGTAACGGGTCCCAGCCGCTGGTTTGGCTCAGCTCGAGTGCCTTGGGAGTCACGAACGCGACCCGCAGCCGCGCATCACCGCGGCGAACCGTGACCCGACCCGCCTCCGGTTCCAGCTGCATCGACTCCTGCGCGTGCAACAGCCATTGGTACGTCGCCGCCTGCTCGGCCGCCAAATCGTCGACCATGACAAAGTACGACGGGCGTGCAAACAGAATATGGCGGTAGCTGCGGTCCAACCGGCCCCGATAGGCTTCCACCGCATCGCCCAAGGCATAGGCCCAGTCGCCCGTTTCGAGGTGTGCCACGATGCGGCCCCGTGAATCGGCACGCCGCGTCGCCTGCCCCCGACCGTCCACCAGGATCGCGTTGTGTGCCCGCGTCTCCCACACCCATTCCCGATGATGCGGAGAACCATAATCCTGATAGTAGCCGCTGCTGATCGCCAACGGCTGGCCAAAAGCCTCCAGCACCCACGCGTTCTGGTTCGCATGGTTATGGCTGATCGCGCCGAACGGATTGCTCTGGAACAACAGCAACACGTTCTCCTCCGGCCGATCCAATTGGCGGTGCAGGGCGACCAAGCCCACGTCGTGGAAAGCTCGGGACAGCGGCAGGTCGGCGGGCGGCTCGGCCTCCAGCTCCGGGCGGTCAACATACAACGCCTCGGGCCCGCTCGCTCCGCCCCCCATCTGCTCGGCGTACCAGCGATAGTGCGGATTGTCGTACAAGCTGGACAAGGTATACATCAAATTCGCTTGCCCGCGGCCGACACGGCCTTCGTAACCGTCGCCAAACGCCCGATGCGGGCGATGGGGGTAGGCTGCATAGAGCCCGAAATCGCCCGTGTTTTGGAAAAACGGCTTGTCCTTCAAGGGGATCCCCAAACGGTCCAATTCGGCCACCACGCGGAACATCCGACCCATGTAGCTGCTCCAATAACTGATCCCTTCGTGCCAGCCCCCGTCATCGAAACCCCAAGCCGGGTAGACCGACCAGAGAACCTGCAGGGTGTACTCCAACCACTCGGGTGCATCTTCGATATCGTGAGCCAGGATGATTCCGCCTTCGACGGCAAACCCGATCATCCGCCCCGGATGGCTGGAAAACGGTCGCGATTCGAACGGCATGCCGCGGTGCATCTGGTTCACCTGCCGAATCCGCCGCCCCAGAACTTCCCGACAAAGGGCACGCTGCTCGTCGCTGAGCGTCTCGTATATCCAGTCGAACGTCCGCGGCGAGTTTTCGGCAATGTCCATGCCCAGTTCCGTCGGCCAGTAGACACTGGACGGGCCGTCCACATCCCACGTCATGAAATGCAGCAAACGGCGTTTGGCCTCGGCCGCAAACCGCTCGTCACCCGTAAACAAATAAGCCCGGGCGCAGATCTCCATGCCTCGCGTGTAGGGACGCATGGCCCGCCAGGTCTCGTTGTACTTCGTCCGCCAGTCCTCGTATTCATCCCACGGCCGCGGTTCCTCGAACAACGGCTCCTCCCGCTGCAACACCGCCTCGGCCGACCGCACCACCGGATCCACCAGCCAGGCGAAACGTTCCCGGTCGCCCCGGAGTTCCGCCACCTCCTCCGGACTGAAATAGGCTCGGGGCCGAGTCCGCGGGATACGCTCGACTAATTCATCGATCCTCGGAAAGGGGAATGCGACCGCGCCGTCCGGTATCGTGAACGAACGGATCCGGCTGGTCACCCGACCCTCCTCCGTCGCATAACCATAACGCCAGTACCAGCTGCCCGGAGTCAACGTCTCCGTCGGAACATGGATTGTCAGCGACACATCTTCGACGGTCACCGTCCGATCGGGGTGAAAATCGGGGCAGGTCGCGTACTGGACGATCCAGCGTTCGACGCCCGAATGCGGCAGCCAGACGAAGGCCGGCGGATTCGCCGCCACCTCAGCACCTTCCTCGGGACGATACGACACCTCATGGGAGCCAGGGTTCCGATCCAAGGCCACCGGCTCATCAGCCCGCACTGCCAGGACGCCACGACCGGCCAATCCGATCACCACCAGCAGCAACAGTCTTCGTCCGTTGCGAAATCTCATGATCCACTCCCTCGATGCTACAGCACTTTTTCGTTCAACCGAGCCGGAGTCATGGCCCGGCGTCCGAATCGATCCTAACCCAGCCGCGTACCCGGGCCAAGCGGGCATCCTGGGGGGCTCGGTCTGCCGCTTACCCCCAAACGGCGGCACCGGGCTCCGACCTCTACCAATCCGGGGGGGGTATTTCCTGGTCGCATCTGCGCAGCAGCGCGCCCCCCGGAACCGGTATCGATCCGCATTTAAGGATTTTCGAACACGCGCCCGTCGTCCGTACCCGTCGTGCGTCCCAACAGCTGGCGGAGCCAGCGGTCGGGCAATCCGCAGCGGTCCACTTCAGACCCACTCTCTACGGTCACTTCCTGACCGCGTGAGCTTTCGGCAAGCGAGCTTCAACCGCGCGGTGAATCGGCGTCCGGGATAGGTGCGGCGGAAGGGAAAGAAAAACTTCGCGGTCGTGCCGGGGTGTCCCCCGATGGCCCGCGATGATCGGTGGGTGCGGAAACTCCACGTGCCCGGTGCGCGATTGCGGGTGTGACGATTTCAGGTCCAGGGATAGATTTGACACTTGCTTCCGTTTAGGATGACAGGCGCGTGATGGTCGTCAGCGACGGGTTACCGGGAGACATGCCGCGGGTACATCCGGGCATACCGGGACAGGGTGCTGCGAAGCGATGCGGGTTTTTCCGAAATAGGTGGCCTGATGCCAACCAGGGCAATTTGCAAGCATGCTGCCATGGCGAGTCCATTTTCGGCGTGCGGGTCGGCTGTGGGAGCGGAGCCGTCGACTGTCGAAAGCGACCGTTGAGATGCAAGGAGGAGAGGAGCATGCCATGTTTCGGTTGATGATGCTTGTGATCGTAGGGACGATGCTGGCGGGTGTGGCGCAGGCCGTGTCGGAATTTGATGACGCGGCCGCGGTGCCGCGTGAGTGGGGCTTCCGTCCCTTAGAGGAGGAGGTTTCGCCGAGGAACCCACCCGGCTTCTCATGGCGGCAACAGCAGGGTGCGCGATCCTACGTGCTGCAGATCGCCCGCGACGTCGGCTTCGCCGACATCGTCTATGAGGCAGAGGAGATCGAGCTGTTCGTCCATTGTCCCACGGTGACACTTCCTGTCGCGGAACGACTCTACTGGCGAGTTGCCTTTGTGGGGGAGGAG
>SLMF01000289.1 GCA_007133715.1 Planctomycetaceae bacterium | reverse complement strand
CGCCTCGGACTGGAACAGATAAATACGTCCGCGGTGGAGAGCCCCCCAGCGCGCGTCCCCCGGTTCCCAGGTATCTCGGTCCGCCAGGGCCACAGGGCAGTAGCCGTCCAGGGCCAGCGGCAGTTCGGCCGTCGGACTTTCGAGCGGCGGGCGAGGCGCGGGCGACGCGGCCGAGGTGACGAACGGGTTATATTCCACCCCTTGATGGGAGGGCACGGTGGACGGATTCGCCGCGGCGGGGGGGCCCGTACTCGAAGCGGTGGTTTCGGCCATCGGCGTCTCTCGAGAGGAGTGCCAAGCGGGGTTCGGCGGGCCTTGCGGCGGTTGCGTGGAAGTACCCCAATTCGGGTTATTTTGTTGCTCGCCTGGCTGGGATGCAACCGGCGGGTGCGGCCCCCACGGGGAATGCATATCAAGCGGCGGATGCGGGGGGCGGGCGCTCGGCAACTCCGGCGTGGCATGCGCACGATGCGTGCGCTCCGCTTCATGCGCCTCGTGTGAGGGAGGCGAGCCTGCCCACGACACCCTGGCAAGGGCGCCTCGCTGGCTCGACGCGACTTGATTCAGCAGCTGAATGTAGCGTTCGGCATCGGGCGGGGTCACCGTTCGCAGCAGCACTTTACCCGAGGCATCGGTGACGATTTCGGTCGGAAAGCGATCGACCTGGTATTCGGCGGCCAGGTCGCGAAACCGCACGCCGTCGATTTTCACAGGCACGTAGTTCGCGGAGATCGCCTCAGCCACGTCGGGCCGGGGGTACAATTCCCGTTTCAGCCGTTGGCAAGGGGCGCACCATTCCGAGTAGAAATGCAGCAGCACCAAGCGTTGGTGTTGTTCCGCCACTTGTTGGGCCGCGGCAAGATCGTGGTGCCAGCGGACGGCAGCGGGTGCCGCTTGGATCGGCAGCAGGAGCAGTGCGGTGGCAAGTGCGATTTTTCGACTGGGCATGGATTCGACCGTTTCTGACGGGCTGAGGTTTCGGGTTGGGAAGCAACCGCATCGCAATCTTCGTATCGGACCGCGCACGCTGGAACTTGGGTAAACCTTGCGGGTTATTGCGATTTTTCCGGTTTTTTCGCCTCTGATTCTGGTGACAAGTCCCGGCGGGAACCCCGCCCATTCGAGCCGCAAGCATGGGCGGGAGGGTTAGTAAACCGGAGAAAAATCCGTTTTTTTCCGGCCGGGGTGGGACATCCCTGTTGACACGTGCCGGGAGAGCGGTATGATTCTGGATACTTGGCAGTCTTCCATGCGCCATGGCGCAGCTTCAAAGACAACATGAGTTCGAGGCTCTTCCCCAGAGCAATCAGATCGCAGAGAGGTAAGGCAGCGTTGTTTCGGGGTTGAGCAGGCGGGAAGCGGTTTTTTTTCCCGCCGTCATGGTGCTGCCATCTCCTTCGGAAAGCTCAGCGTCGAATCTTGCTCGGTATGGCTGGCTGCGAGCGTCTTGGATGACGGTAAGAGCCGAAGGCAGGCAAGCGTGCAGCATCATCCTGTGGGACCCCGAACCGAACGGCATTGTACTTGGCGCCCAGTCCGAGGCGGTGCAGGTTTCGGCTTGGTTTCAAAAGGCGTGAATTTGCCTGAGTGGCACACGTTCGCTACGAAAGTTCGTTTTGCGACCTCGTGAAGGGGTACGCGGAAGGGGCCGGATTTCGAGCAACCTCGGGTGGGGTACGGAGGTTCGACGGGTACATGTCGGGCCACGTTGCAGGCGTGGTCCCGCGTGAGCAAACCGATCGTGAAATGGGCCGTCTTCTGAGTCAAGGCGGTACGACCTCTGGTTCCATTTTTGTTTCTTCCTGGATGCCGAGAAAGGGCATTCTCGGTTTATTTGTTGGTGAAAGCTATGGCGAAGAAAAGACAACGTTCCAGGCCGGCAGGACGCTCCGGCGGGCAGGGGCAGGGCAATGGCCGACCTCGGCGCCGAAGACGTCCGATGGCCAATGATCGGCCCGCGGGTGACTATGATCGCGAACGCGAGGGGGCGGAAGACAGCGATGCCCCCTTGGAGCCCGGCAGCGGTCTTCTCGAACTGCATCCCAACGGCTACGGGTTCTTGAGGAGCCCCGCCAATAACTACTCGCGGGAACGCTCCGATCCGTTCGTGCCAGGTACCATGATCGATAAGTTCGGGCTCCGCGAGGGGGTCATGGTCACCGGGACCGTGCAGCAGGCGCGCCGCCAACAGGGCCCCCGCCTCAAGGAAATCAGCGATGTGGATGGGATGCCCCCGGAGGAATACGTCCAGGTCAAGCCGTTCGATTCGCTGACCGCGATCAACCCGGACGAATGGCTGCGATTGGAGACCGGTCCCGAACCCTTGACCACCCGTGTCATGGATCTGCTGACACCGTTGGGCAGGGGCCAGCGGGCGCTGATTGTGGCCCCGCCTCGCACCGGCAAGACGATCTTGCTGCAGCACATTGCCCAGGGCGTCGCCACCAACTATCCCGATCTCAAAATGTTCATGCTGCTGATCGACGAGCGTCCGGAGGAAGTCACGGACATGCGGCGGAGCGTGGACGGCGAAGTGGTGGCCAGCAGCTTGGATCAGGATGTGGAAAGCCACGTACGGCTGTCCCAACTGATCATCGAACGCTGCCGCCGTCTGGCCGAAATGGGCCGGGATGTGTTCCTCTTGATGGACTCCATCACCCGCCTGGCTCGGGCTTTCAATAAATGGGTGGGCAACACCGGTCGCACGATGAGTGGCGGGGTGGACATCAAGGCGATGGACGTGCCCAAAAAATTGTTCGCCACGGCACGCTCCTTCGAAGAAGGCGGGTCCCTCACCATCGTCGGCACCGCCTTGATCGATACGGGCAGCCGGATGGATGAACTGATCTTCCAGGAGTTCAAAGGCACCGGCAACATGGAATTGGTGCTGGATCGCAAATTGGCCGACCGACGCGTCTGGCCCGCAATCGATATCACCCAGTCCGGCACGCGGCGGGAGGAACTCCTGCACGACGCCGATACCTTGCATGCCGTGACAGCCCTCCGCCGCACGCTGACGACCATGCATCCCGTGGATGCCATGGAACAGTTGACCAAACAGCTGAGCCGTTTCAAGACGAATGCCGATTTCCTGCAGTTGATCAGCGGCAAAATCCTGGTCGATTGAGCCCGTTGCCCCGACTGCCTGTCCCTTACCACCGCCCCTTGCCTGCGATGCATAGTCTCGAGCAACATCGGGCCCAGGCCCCTTCCTCGGTCGCCTGCGCCGTGATCACGGTCAGCGATACCCGGACGTATGAAACGGATACAGGCGGGGCCACACTGATCGCTCGCCTGCAAGCCGCCGGGCACCAGCTGCGACAGCGGGAACTGATCCCGGACGATCCCCGGCAGCTGCGGGAGGTGTTGCAGCGCGTCTGCCGCGAGCCGGCAATTCAAGCCGTGTTGATCACCGGCGGCACCGGGATCGGACAACGCGACCAGACCTATGAAACCGTGACCGCGGCCTTGACCAAAACCCTGCCCGGCTACGGCGAATTGTTCCGCATGTTGAGCTATGCCGAAATCGGTGCGGCGGCGATGCTCAGCCGAGCGGTCGGCGGCCTGATCGGAGCGGTCGTGGTGCTGACCATGCCCGGTTCCCCCGCAGCCGTTGGCTTGGCGATGGACCGTGTGATCCTTCCCGAACTCGGACATCTGGTGCGCGAGGCGCAACGCTGACCCGGCCGACCCGCCGAGGCACCAGGGCTCCGCTTCCCTACCGTACCCTCACGCGACTCAGGGGTTTCCCATGCACGGCGATTATACGGCAGCCGATTTCGATCACTCGCCGCTGATGTTCTACTACGAAGTGACCCAGGCCTGCGACCTGGTGTGCGAACACTGCCGCGCCGCGGCCCAGGAGCATCCGCATCCGGGCGAACTGACGTCCGAACAGTCCCTGGCGCTGATCGATCAAGTGGCCTCGTTCCCCAAACGGCCGACGCTGGTGCTGACCGGCGGCGATCCGCTGAAGCGGGCGGACCTCGAACTGCTGATCCGGCACGCGGTCGACAAGGGCTTGCAGGTGGCCCTGACGCCCTCGGCAACCCCGCTGGCCACGGCCGCGGCCTTTCAACGCGTGCAGCGGGCGGGCGTCGAGCGGTTGGGGATCAGTCTGGATGGCGCCGATGCGGCGACCCACGATGCGTTCCGCGGCTTTCCCGGCAGTTTCACGCGGACCCGGCAGATGCTGGCCGAAGCCCGCCGCCTGGGTATGGCCGTCCAGGTGAACACGTCGATCACGCGGAGGAATTTCCACCAACTCGATGACCTGGCCGATTTGCTGACCGACCAGGGGATCGCCATGTGGTCCGTGTTCTTTCTGATCCCGGTCGGCCGCGGCGTCCAACAGGAGCGGATCCGGCCCGAGGAATACGAACAGGCCTTCGCGCGACTCTGGCATCACGCCCGCCAGCAGCCCTACGGCGTGAAGACCACGGAAGCCCCGCACTATCGGCGGTATGTATTACAGCACCAGGGCGATCCGCTGGCGGGCCCCGGAGGACGGCCCGACTCGGGGTCGCACCGCGGCCACCGCGCCCCGCTGGGCGTCTGGGACGGACGCGGCGTGATGTTTGTCAGCCACATCGGAGAAATCTACCCGGCCGGTTTCCTCCCGCTGGTCTGCGCTCGCCTTCCCCAAGCTTCGGTCGTCGAAACCTACCAGTCCCATCCGGTCTTCCGGGCCCTCCGCGACGCCGATCAATTCCGGGGCAAATGCGGCTACTGCGACTACCGCTGGATCTGCGGCGGCAGCCGAGCCCGAGCCTACGCCGTCACCGGCAATGCCTGGGAGTCCGAACCCGACTGCGTCTACGTGCCGCCCACAACCGCCCGGTAAGAACCCGGCTCAATCTGCAGCCACCGTCCGCCGTAGGAACTCGACTCGCGGCGTGCCCATCCCGCGGCCTGCGCTGCCGGTCAAGTACTCCGCCACAAAACGCTGGGGCTCGCGATGCTCCGGTACCCGGATGTTCTCGCCTTTCTGCAGGATCGGCCGGTTGTCCGACACACTGCCAAACTCGCGGGGACCGGCTACCTGGCAGGGGATCCAACGCCCGTTCCCCTCACCGTCCACCAAATAAAACTCCGCATAGACATGGTCGGGAACCCACACCGTGCGCGCGGGAACGCCATGAGCCCGGCAGAGGGCGATGAACAGCGAGGTCAGCTCGTGCTTGCCACCCCAACCGCTGCTCATCGTCGCCACCACGTTCTGCTCGCGCCCCTCGCGATACGTGATGTTGTCCCGCACCCAATCGTAAATCGCCTGGACCTGCTCCCAACCGCCTTCCCGCTCCTCCACAATCTCCCGCACCTGGTTGCGAACCCGCGAGTTGCGGACGTCGATCTGGGGACTGGGGCCCAGATACCGCCGGACGTCACGCGGCAGATTGCGGGCGATTTCCCATGACTCCGGGTTCTCAATCGGCGGCAAAGAGCGGCGGATAATCTCCAGTGTGACCACGGCCTCGGCCGTCTGACCCACCGGCAATTGGGGAATTGTAAACAGCATCTGCCGCACGCCGTCCAGATCCCGATAGTCCACTCGGGTGACCAGGGGCGAGATCTCTTCGGTGACAATTCGCACGCTCTGCTCCGGCCAATCGGTGGGCATGGGCAAGGTACCGCGCAAGCCCGCCGACGGACCGCCCGAGGCCTCAATCACCACGCCCACCTCCCAACGCAGGGTCAACGTCGGCTCGCCGGCCGCCCCACCGGCCGGCTCGGGTACGTCAAACTGGCCCCGCGCGGTCCCCGGCCAGTCGAGCAACACGAACCCCAAGACGACAAGCAAACGGGCAGCCAACCCCATTCGGGAAAAAGGAGAATACCGACGCGAGGGGGTGTCTATTGATAAGCAATGACCTGGTGCCAAAAAACGTTTTGCCGGGGAGCGGGATGGCGGAAAAAACGTCCTCCCCCTCATTCGCAGACCACGGCTGATCTCGCATCTTCTCATGCTTGCGGCTCCTTTCGGGTCATCTGGCTGGCCACCCGCAATGCGGGGCCCGCCAACAGGCAGGCCACGTCGCTGACCGGTAGGGAGCCGTGTTGCCCTCAGCCGGATCGCGAATCGCTCCGGCTGGGACCGGGTAGCACTTCCACTCCCTCGCCCGGCTCAATAATCCATTCGCCACGCGTCGCTCCCGGGGGGTAATAGCTGCTGCTGCTGCTGCTGCAGGGATCACACTCG
>SLMF01000439.1 GCA_007133715.1 Planctomycetaceae bacterium | reverse complement strand
GAGATTTACGCGGGTGTTTCCACTGCACAGGACATCCCTTTCGCTGCCATAGACGTTGTCAGGCAAATCGCTGATTTTCGGGTATCCTCCCCCGAAACGGACTGGGTGCTAGCTGTGGTACGATCGACAACAGACGGCTTGATTTGCTATCGCCCGATCATTATCGTCATCTCTAGTCCGCCTACTGGAATCGCCCGAACCAACAGCTGACGCCCGACGGTTACGAACGGGCCGCTCTGAGGTAAGCCGACTGCGAAGGAGTCACTGCCAGCAGGCCCGTGTTTTTTTCCCGATCCGGGCATCCTCGCCGACTTGCCTTGGCGGCCCCCGCCCCGAACAATGCAGGTGCGTTCACATCTCATCCAGGGAAGGAGACCTGTTCATGATTGGGAAAGGAGGACCGAGATGGCGAAATATTATGTCGAATCGGGAACCTTGCAGCTGGTTTTGGAAGCCGAGGACCCGCGGGGGGCTGCTCTGTGGGCCGTCCATCGCTGTATGGAACAGGTGCTGCCGACCTGTTCCGAGGACCCGCTGACCCCTCAACAGAAGGATCAGCGGATCCGCGAGCGAGGTTGTTATGTGTTGTCGGACACGATTCGGACCAGTGAAACGGGGTTTGGCAGCCGCACGGCCGAGGCGTTTCCGACTGCCGATTTGTTTGTCGAGTGGAATCAGTTGATGATGGCGATCAACCGTCTGGAACGACGGTTGCAGGTAGTGGGTTAAGTCGGTGATGGCTGCGGGATGCCGCGTGACTCGGTTCGGGACGTATCGGTTGGGCAAGATGCCCAGCCCCCGGTCCCCTCTTCTTTTTGCTCTGTTTCTCTCACTTTGCTGTGCTGCTGCCTGCTTTGCGGGGGTGCGTGCGTTCGAACGGGGTGGTGTCACGGGCCGTTGCTGATCGGCTGCCACCGCTACTGAGCCCCGGTTATGGTGCGACCGTGTCGCGATGCGCTCGATTCGAGTGCCCTTGCCGAGTATCAGTGAATTGACGGTCGAAGTGGCAGCTGGCCGCAACCAGCTCGACTTCACGCTGGAGTCCGGTGACGCCTCTTGACAGCTTGCGTTTTCCGGAACGCAGCCTCCGGGCACAGCTGGAGCTTTCTCAGAGTTCCAAGGCGGGCGGGAGAATAGCCCGGCTCAGGGCTCCTCCGCAACCGGCAGCATTCGGGTGGTCCAGGTGGCCCCGACGATGCTGCCGTGGTTCCCGGAGGAGGACAGCTCGGTCAAGCGGTTTCCTTGTCCCTCGCGCATCGCCCAGTAGGCGGCCAGGTGGGGTTCCTGACCGGACAGCGGCTGGTGCATGTCCTCGGTTGCCTGGGCCGCGGTGCGGGCCGTGCGCCAGAAGCGGACGGGGCCCAGGTCACCGCAAATCTGAAAGCGGCCCGCATCCACGTCTTTGCCCAGAAACAGATCGTCACGCGTGCCGATATGTCCCGGCGGGGTTACCGATGCTTCCTCCCACGTGTCCTGTTGAGGATCGTAGACCCGCAGGATCTGGCGATTCGCCTGCCGATCGACGACCGCTTGGACGAACACCCAGCGGTCGTAGATTTCGGCGATGGGCCGATCGGAATGGGTGTCGGTTCGCTGCCCCTGGTCATCGCGGAGCATGAAGTTCCAGCCATGCCCGCGGCGTAGGCCGACGTAGTAGCCGTTGGGCGAGCGTTTGGCGAGGATCAGATCCCAACCGTCGCCCGCATCGCTGGCCGATTCCAAGCGTGCCCAGGCTTCGAGCGTAAAGCTGTCGGACCCGGGGTTCAGCTGGGGGTGATGGGGCACATGGACAGAGTGGTTTTCGAAGGCCAGTGCGTAGCGATCGCTGGGCACGAAGGTATGGATCTGGCCGGCCAGTGTCTGTTCGTCGACCCGAGCTGCGGCCTGGAATTCGTAGCGTGTCTCGAACTGCAGATCGGTCAGTGCGGCGTGGAACGGCCCGCTCTGCCGGATTGTCTGCGACGGCGTTTCCTTCCACTGCGTGCTGCCCGCCGGCCGCCAGCGGAAGAAGGCGGCCACCGCATCGGCGTGTTCGATCCGCGCCACATCGCCGGCCAGTGTCGCCGCATCGCGGGCGATTGCCGACACCGGCAGCGTCGCCACGGACGCTTCGGTCGCCAGCAGCTGGATACCACTGATCACCGGCGGCGCGGAACCGTCCTCCGCGGGGCGGAGCGCGACCCGCAACACCCCGTCCACATCGACCAGAAACTCGCGAACCAGACTGCGGTCGGGCCCGCCGGTCGCGCGCACCAGGTCCAACGCTTCCAGCACCGTTTCGCCTTGCAACAGGACATCGAACACGCGTTGGCCTGCCTGTTCCCACCGCGGTTCCGCGAAATGCAGGCGGACCCGGTAGCGGGCTTGTTCCAAATGGTCGATCTCGATCGTTTCGATGCCTTCCCCGCCCGACGCGGCCACCCAAGCGTAGCCCTCGTCACAGTCGACCAGCAGCGAGTGCTTGCGATACCAAGCCACCGTATCCGGCCGGATCCGCACCTCCAATTCCGGGCCGGGGGCGCCGGCCGGCGGCGATTCCACCCACAATGTCCCGTCGTCCGCGCGACGATTGCCCGGCGCGCCCAGATTGATGCCCAGCCGACCGAGCGGACGCGTGGCGCGCCCCAACGGATTGGCGGTCCACACGTCCATGTGCGGCATGTGGACCATCGCCAACGAGGTCTGTTGATGGTAGGAACAGGTACAGGTGCGGGTGTAATCGGGCGCGTTCAGCACCCCGTTGGCGGGGATCAGATTATTGGTACAGCCCGAGCGGAACCCGCCGAAACTGCCCGTTCCTCCGTCGGATTCCAAATCGGCAAATCCGGCCGCCCCCGAGCGGAACAACAGCAGATGCTGGCTGGCATTGATCGTGTTGCAGCCATAGGTGCGCCAGTAGAACCACGGCTGCGGCTCATCGGACAGCGGATGGCGGCGCATCCGATCTTCGCCGGTCAGCAGGTCCAGGGCCCGATTTTGGCCGCTGCGAGCCGTGATTGCCAGAATCACCGTGCGGTCGCGGAGTGCGAGCGGCCCGGCATAGCGGATCGAGCGTTGCCAGAGTTGGCTGCCGTCCTGGCCACGCAAGGCGGTGATCCGGCTGTTCGGTTCATCCGGCAGATCTCGCAAACCGCCGCGCCGCCCGGCTTGCAACAACACGTCGTATTCTTCGGAATAGCCCAGCCAGGTGCCGAACACGCCGTTGGCGGTCCGCCAAAGCTCTTCACCCGTGCGGGCATCCAGTGCCAGGATCGTGGGGCTGTCCGGCTGCCGCCCGCGGCGGGCCAAGGCCTCCAACGCTTGATCCGACAGACCATCGATCACGAACATCCGGCCGCCCGCGGTCACCACCGCATTGTGCCGGAAACCGATGTCCGCCGCTCGCGTCCATAACACCTGGCCGCTGTGCCGGTCCAACACGACCAGGCGGCGGCTGGAGGTGGCGTTCCAGTCGCGACCTTTGATATCCGCCATGCGGGGAAAGCGGGTTCCTAAACCGTCCTCTTCGAACACGTGCGGTTCGACGGTGGTGATCACCAGATCGTCCCAAACACTCAAATGCCCCCAATCCGCAGCGTCCCGGTCCGGGTCCGCTACCGGCAGCAAAAACTGCTCGCGAATCGCCCCGCTCGCCGGATCGAGACACAGAATGCGGGTCCGATAGCGGACGTAGATCGTGTCGGGCAGCGAGACGTAGGGGCTGCCGATGTAATTGGCGCCCAGGCCGTCCCGCGTGTGCATGAACACCGACCGACCCTGCTGGTACTGAGCCTCGAACTCGAGGTCGGTGAAGGGGTGTCCCAAGCCGGGAAACTCGGTTCGCCACAACGAGCGTCCCGTGTAGACGTCGCGTGCACTCAGGCTGTCGACGCCGGGCAAGATCACTCGCCCCCCAGCCACCTGCGGGATCGGCCCGTGGCCATGTCGCGGCAAGATGTCGTCATTGTTCGGACCGCCGAACCAAAGGATGCCCAGCGGCAACCGCACGAGTTGATCTTGTGAGAAGACCGTATTGGCCGAATCCGAATACTGGTGCGTCCAGTCAGCCGTATTGGGGATCGGTCCGTCGCGTACCAGCCGCAGCTGGCTGCCCGCCCGCTCGACCCGCCCGTTGGCCGGTTCCCAGGCCGCGGCCGCCTGCCAAGTCGCCGGAGGCACGGCCGTCTCGCCCGCCGTCCCCAACAGGGCCTGACCGTCGTAGGGACGGAGCAGACCATAGATCTCTTCGAGTTGCGAGGTCGTGTAACATGACTCATCCGACCCATCGCCCAACAAGACCGGATCGTTGACCACGATCAGCGACGAAAGGTAAGGCGGATACTGCTGCGAGAGTTCCCCTGGCAGAAACGGCAGCAGGGCCACGCGGGTGCCGTACAAACCGGCATCATCCAGTCGACGGCGCAGGTCCGGCAACCGTTCCTCGTCCGGCTCGATCCCGACCACGTGCAGGTTGCTGCGGAGGGCCAGTTGTTCGAGAACCGCGAGTTCCTCGGTTCCGACGCCGATCCACAGGGCATAACCGGCTTGAACCCCGCTTTCCGCAAGCAGGGCTTCCGCCCGTTCGCCCGCGGCATCGTCGGTGATTCGAGCCGTGCGCAGGACGGCCCGATGCCGTAGCGGTTCGGCATCCTGCGGTGCACCGAAGCAATACAGGCTGCCGTCGGTCGTGGTGATCAGCAACCGCTGTCGGGCCGCCAGCACGGCGTGCAGGGGGCTGTCCAAGTGGTCGCGGAGTTCCTCCGCCCGCGCGGTCAGGGAAGCGTCCGCCAGCTCGCCCCGGCCTTCCTCCTGGCCATCGCGCAGCCGGTACCGCCGCCCATGGTCGTAGTAGAACTCGCCATCCGTGCGGACCCGATAGCCGCCGTGCGGTTTGGCTCGTAAGTTGATGTGCAGCAATTCACCCGTGTGGCGATCCAGCAAGACCGGGGGGGTGCGGCCCCCGGAGACGACCAGCCGATCCCCGGCCGCTGCCAGGTAGCCTTGGGGCGCGAGCGCGGCAAACGCGTAGGCACCCCCGTGCGGTTGAGCCGCCCAGGTCGGCCCGTCTCCCGTATTGGCCCATACCACTTGGCCCGTGTCGGCCTGCAACGCAACCACAAACGTGCCGTGCATCGGCCAGATCCCCGCCCCGAAGTACACGATCCCATCCAACAGCACCGGCGCCCCCCGCGCCGGCCACATACTGATCAACCGTTCGTTACCCAACACCCGCTGGACCGTAGGAGCCGCCTGGAAACGCCAGAGACGCTGGCCGGTCTCCGCATCCAAGCACACCAGACGGCCATCGTCTGAGACGACAAACACCCGGCCATCACCCGCCGCCGGTGCCACCCGGATGGGCCCATCCGTATAATAACGCCAGTTCTCGCGGCCGGTGGTCAGGTCGTAAGCGGTCACCCGATCCGCGACCATCGAGCCGACAAAGACTTGGTCCCCCAGAACGATTGGCTCGTAGGAACGGTCGAATTCCAGTTTATCTCCGTCATCGCCTTGCGGCGGCCAAGCCCGCCGGGGCGGCAGCTCTTGCCGAACCCAATGCAGTTCCAGCGTGGCCGGCAACTCGGTCCGCATTTGGCCCTGCCGCCCGGCATCGCGGCCCCACATCGGCCAATCGCCTGCAAATACCTCGAAAAGGGGGCAAGAGAGCAACACAAAGCTCAGAATCGCAGTGGTCCAACGGGTCGGCATCGCTCGCCTCCTCGGGAGAAAAATGTCCCGCTTAAGCGGGGAAAAGGCACGAGGGCGCCTCCAACAACTTCGGTCAAGATGCGCGCCTGGGGGACGGGTTATTCCAGTTCCCCTTGGTTTTCGTGGCGCGACGCGCGAATGTCAAGCTCAAGAGCACCGTACTTGGCCGGGTTTTCAGAGATCGGATCCAACGTCAGCGCCGATTTCCACGGCACGGCCGGCGTACCTCCCGAGTGCCGCAAATCACAATTGATAGGCCACCAAGGCCGGAAGTTGCTTGCTGCGCCTCCCCGTAGGTTGGGCATTCAATCGAATGCCCCCGGCTCGCCCGGGGGATTGTTACGCTCCTTGCTAAGCTCGGCCACCCAAGAGAAATGGACCGGGCGGAGTAGCGAAGAACGTGAGCCCTCCCCCGGGCAGGCCGGGGGCATCCGTCGAGAGGCCATTGCGACAACAACCGGCCTTTCCCCAGACGACGCGCTTTCCCTGCCGCCGCCCCCCGCCGCGTCGCGGGGCGGCGGCGGGGGAATTT
>SLMF01000048.1 GCA_007133715.1 Planctomycetaceae bacterium | reverse complement strand
CGGCCGAGTGGCTCGGTCAGAGACCGGCCACAACGCTGCGGCCGAGTGGCTCGGTCAGAGACCGGCCACAACGCTGCGGCCGAGTGGCTCGGTCAGAGACCGGCCACAACGTGGTCCCATCAACCCCACAAACCCCTCAGGCGCCCGGCGACCGCCGTCAGTGGTTGTTGAGCAACACGATGTTGCCGCCCGGCATCATCGGCGGGGGGTCGGGTAACGCGACTGCGGTTCTGCTGGTTCGGATCAGGAAAGTCGGGCAAAGATTTCGGTTGCAGGAACGGGAACTCAGGTCCACAATGAAGATTGGAGTTCGCTCGGAGTAAGAACCCGAAATTTGGGAAAACCGCGGGGGGGTGTAGATCGTCTTTGACTCGGGGAACCCCCATCCGCTGGCACGATCAGCAGGACCACCCCGGCCGTTGGCCGCACCGCGCGGTCGTCGGAGCGCGGGGTTCGCTTGATACCCGCTTTGTTTAAGGAAATTCGCCATGTTCCTCGCGCGTCGTCTCCCCCTCGGCCTGGTGTTCTTGGCGCTGGCCAGTTGTCTTCCGGCCCACTCGGCTCGCGGTGATGGCCAGGAGATCGGTTATCTCGAGCGTTTCGCACTGGCCGCCGATCGGGAGCAAGCCCTGGAGAGTTTGGTTCCCGGCTCGCCCGACTTCTACTACTATCATGTGCTGCACTACCAGAATACGGGGCAGTGGGATCAAGTCGGGCCCCTGCTGAAGGTTTGGGAGGAGCGGCATCGGGGCGATCATCGCCGCACGGTTCTGGAAAACCGTCAGATCCTGTTGAGCTACGACGCGGACCCCGAGGGTGCCTTGGCCCAGCTGCGGCGGCGTTTGAATCTGGCTTACCGACATTTACCGGAACGGGCGGGCGCCCCGTCCACATATCCGGTGGTGCTGGATCAGGAGCTGATCACGCGCGATCGTTTTATGAGCCTGGCCAGAACGCCACGGCGCGAGAATGTCGAGCGGTTTGAACGGACGGCCTACGATTGGTTGATCACGCGAGAGTTGAGTAACGACGAGCGTCGCGATCTGCTCTCGCGACTGGATCATCCGGATTATCCGGGTCTGGTCGCGTTGATCCTGGCCGATTTGGATTACGACCGTTCGCGTGGTTTCGGCCATCATCCGGTGCATCGCCAATTGACAGGGGAGCAGTTGGCCGCCTTGCGTGACCGGCGTCCGCAGTTGATGCTGGATTCGATCTTTATTCAGACGTGGCTGTCGCGTCTGCGTCCGGGCCCGGATGGGGATGTCGAGCGTGATCTGGAGGAGCGGCGAGCGTACCTGGAGCGTTTGGAGGCATTTGTCGCGGAGCTGGCCCCCGTGATGAACGGGGTCAAGCTGGCGATCCAGTATCATCGGCTGGATCTGGATCGTCGACTGGGAGTGTACGATCGGGAACGTTTCGACCAATACATCCGCATTCCCCGCCACGCGCCGTATGTGAATGAGGAGTGGATCGAGCGTCAGCGTCAGCGGCATCCGGAGCATCGTGCCGATCCGTCGGCCGACTATCGCGAGGCGACGCTGCTGCCGCCGGTGGGCGATGACGAACCGCTGATCCGCGAGTATCTGTCGCATTTCTTTTTGGAGGAGGACCGCCGCGAGGATTTCCGCGATTACCTGCGACAGGAGTATTTGAACACGGTGTTTGCCGAAACGCGGCTGATGGCGGGGATCGGGGATCCGGAAGCGTTGTACTCGCTGCTGCGTCCGGCGCAGGTCCAGGCGTTACGTGACCGGGTGGATATCGACTTTGCCCCGACCAATCCGGCCATCTATCGGCCGGGTGACACGGTGCGGCTGGAAGTGGACCTCAAGAACGTCGCGCAGCTGCTGTTGCGGGTCTATCGCATCCAGGAGCGGAATTATTATCAAGAGGAAGGCCAGCAGGTGGACACCCGGATCGCGTTAGACGGTCTGGTGCCGAATTACGAGCGGACGTACCGTTACGAGGATCCGCCGATTCGCCGGATTCGCCGCAGTTTCGAGTTGGCGGAGATCGAGGGTCCGGGCGTCTGGGTCGTCGAGTTGATCGGTGGTGGTCGCAGCAGCCGGGCGGTGATCCGCAAGGGTCAGTTGCGTTACACGCTGCAGAATGGTCCGGCCGGGCAGGTGTTCCGCGTGTACGACGAGGCGAACCAGCCGCGGGAGCAGGCCCGGTTGCTGGTCGACGGGCACAAATACGGGCCGGATTCGCAGGGTCGGATCGTGGTGCCGTACACCACGCGCCCCGGGCGACAGCAGATCATCTTGCTGGACGAGGACCGTGCCACGCTGGACTCGTTCGATCATCAGGCCGAATCGTACCGCTTCGATGCCGGGTTCCATCTGGAACGCGAATTGATCAATGACCAGCAGCAGGCCGAACTGATCCTTCGGCCGACGCTGCGTTTGAATGGCGCGTCTCAACCGCTGGGTTTGCTGGAGAACGTCCGACTGACGATCACGGCCGAGGATCTGGACGGGGTTTCCAGTTCGCAGACATCGGTCGATTTCGCGTTGGCGGAGGACGGCGAGACATCGCACCGCTTCCAGGTGCCACCGCGAGTGCGGAGGCTGGGATTCCAACTGGAGGCCACGATCCCCAGTCTGAGCACGGGCGAGGACATTCCGTTGTCGGCCACGGAGACGGTGGAAGTGAACCAGCTGGCGACGACGGAAAAACTGGCCCTACCCTATCTGACTCGGGATGGTGCGGGTCATGTTCTCGAGGTGCGGGGGCGGAACGGCGAGCTGCGGGGTGGCGAGCGGGTGAGTGTCCGTCTGCGGCACCGGGACGTGCAGCCGGAGATGACGATCTCGCTGCAGACCGACGGGCAGGGCCGGATCCGGCTGGGGCCGCTGGCCGAGATCGCGCGGGTGAACGCCCGCATGGCCGACGGTTTGGAACGCGATTGGACGCTGCACGAACCGGCTTACAGCTACCTGCCCAGCCTGACGGGTGTGGCGGGCCAGGTGCTGCAGATCCCCTGGATGCGTGATTCGGAGACGCCGATTCGCGAGGAGCTGGGGCTGCTCGAGTTGCGTGATGGCACGCCGGTGGCCGATCGTTTTGCGGATCTGGCGATCCGCGAGGGCTACCTGCAGATCGGCCCGCTGGAGGCGGGGGATTACCAGCTGTTATTGAAGCGGGACAACCGCCGGATCAGTCTGCACCTGACGGCGGGTCCGATCCGGGACGGGCACGTGTTGGGCGAAATGCGTTATCTGCAGCGCACCGACCCGCGGCCGATGGCCCTCTTGCGTCCCGAGGTGGACGAGCAGCGGGTGCAGCTGCGGTTGCGGAATGCGGGTCCGGGGACGCGGGTGCATGTGTTCGCCAGCCGCTATCTGGACGCCTTTCACGCTTGGCAAAGTCTACGGATACCGGCTCGCGAGGCGGCTTGGATCACCACGCTGCCGGCGGCCGATTCGCTGTATGTGGCGGGTCGGGACATTGGCGACGAGTACCGTTATATTTTGGATCGCCGCACCGCTCGCCGCTATCCGGGCAATCTGCTGGCCCGTCCGGGGCTGCTGTTGAATCCCTGGGCGCGTCGCCAGACCGAGACGGGCGAATTGCAGGTGGCCGCGGGCGAAGACTACCAGCGTTTGGCCCGCGAGCGGGAGCGGGCCGCGGCGCGGCGAGCCGAAGCCGAGGTGCGGGAAACCCAGCGCAGCGATCCCCAGGATCTGAACTTCCTGGCTCAACCGGCCCGCGTCTGGGCCAACCTGCGCCCCGATGAAGACGGTCTGATCCAGATCGACCGGGAGCAACTGGGCGATCGCCATCTGCTGTGGGTCGTGGCGGCCGACGGGCTGCACACCGCTTGGCGAACACTGGCCCTGGAAACGATGGAACCGGTGCTCCGCGAGCGGCGGCTGGTCCAGGCTCTGGACCCCGAACGGCACTTCGTCCAGCGTCGCAACGTGGACGTGCTGGCTGCCGGCGAATCGATCTCGTTCCCGGATTTGACCGAAGCCCAGTTGGAAGTCTACGATTCGCTGGCCGCCGTCTACCGGCTGTTCTTGACCTTGAACGACGAACGTGGCGGCGATGACAAACTCCACCAATTCGCCTGGCTGCTGGAGTGGCCCCAACTGGACGACGATCAGCGGCTGGAGAAGTACTCCCAATTCGCCTGCCACGAACTGAACTTCTTCCTCTATCACAAGGACCGTCCGTTCTTTGAACAGGTGGTGCGGCCCTATCTGGAGAACAAGCGGGACCGCACGTTCCTGGACGATTATCTGTTGGGCAACGACCTGGAGCCCTACGCCGAGCGGTGGGCCTTTTCCCGCTTGAACACGGTCGAGCGGATCCTGTTGGGCCGCCGTCTGGAGCAGCAGGGGGCGTTGGCCCGGCATGTGCAGGATCGTTACCAGTTGTTGCCGCCGGACATCGAACGAGACAACCGGCTGTTCGAACTGGCCCTGCAGGGCAGTGTCCTGGCGACCGAGGGCGTATTGCGGGAGTTCGACGACCAGGTCGTCCGGCAATTGCGGGACCAAGCGGATCGCGTGTCGCCGATGGGCCGGCGAGCCGGTGCCCCCGAAAGCGGGATGATGAGCGGCGGCATCGGCGGCATGGCTTTCGGGCTACCGGACGAACCGTCGGAACCCCGCGAACCGCATGCCGAGTCGGCGGAGGCGGGCCCGCCACCCCCGGCTGCGGCCCCGTCCATGGATGCCCTGGCCGAAGATGCGGAACTGGGCCTGGACGCCGACATGGTGATGGAAGAGGCGCTGGATCTCGAAGATGCGCGGAAGATGCGCGAAGAGGTCCGCCGCTTCTACCGCGATGTCGCCCCGACCACCGAATGGGCCGAAAATAATTACTACCATCTGCGGATCGAAGAGCAGGTTGCCGAACTGATCCGAGTCAACGCGTTCTGGCGTGATTACGCGCAGCATGACGGGGACGCCCCGTTCCTCTCCACGCGGCTGGTCGAAGCGCATGGCAATTTCGCCGAGATGATGCTGGCCCTGGCCGTGCTCGAGTTGCCCTTCGAGCCGGGCGAACATGAGCTGGCCGGGTTCGACCCGGCGGCCGAGGTCGTCGAGCCCGTCAGCTTGACCGCCGCCTCGCCCCTGATCGCCTTCTACCGCCAGGTCGAGCCGCGTGAACCGTCCGAGGACGACGTGCCGATCTTGGTCAGCCAGAACTTCTTCCAGTACGGCGATCGCTACCGCACCGTCGATAACGAACAGGTCGATCGGTTCATCACCGACGAATTCCTGATCCAGACCGTGTACGGGGCCCAGGTCGTGGTGACCAACCCGACGTCCAGCCGCCAGCGTCTGGACGTGCTGCTGCAGGTGCCCGCGGGCGCCGTGCCCGTGCTGGGCGACCGCAGCTTGACCAGCCGGCATCTCGGGCTGGAGCCGTTCGAGACCCGCAAGCTGGAATATCACTTCTACTTCCCCGCTCCGGGCGATTATGACCACTTCCCCGTCCACGTGGCACACCGGGAGGATTTGGTCGCCTACGCCGATCCGATCCGCTTCCACGTCGTCCGGGAGCCCAGCGAAATCGATCGGGACAACTGGGACTACCTCTCCCAGAACGGCAGTTCGGAACAGGTGCTGGAGTTCCTGGCGACCCACAATGTGGAAGCCCTGAATCTGGAGCGGATCGCCTGGCGGATGCGTGATGCGGGATTCTACGCCGATGTGATCGCGTTGCTGGAAGCCCGCTTCCGCTACCACGATACGCTCTGGTCCTACAGCCTGATGCACAACCACGTGCCGGGCATCCGCCAATACCTGCGGCACCAAGACGCCTTTATCAGCCAATGCGGCCCCTATCTGGAATCGACCCTGCTGGAGATCGATCCGGTCGAGCGGCATTTTTGGGAGGTGCGGGAATACGACCCGCTGGTCAACGCCCGGGCCCATCAACTGGGTCCGCGCCGCAAGATCGTCAATCAGGCGGTGCATACGCAATACATGCTGTGCTTGCAGATCCTGGCGCACAAAGGCCAGTTCGATGCGAACGACCGCTTGGCGATCGCCTACTACCTGCTGTTGCAGGACCGCGTCGAGGAAACGCTGGAGTGGTTTGCCGGGGTGGAGCCCGAGGCCTTGGACAGCCGGTTGCAGTATGCCTACTTCCAGGCCCATCTGGCTTTCTTTACCGCCGATCTGGAAACGGCTCGCGAGATTGCCCAGCGGCATGCGACGCACCCGATTGAGCGTTGGCGCAAGCGATTCGAAAACGTGCTGG
>SLMF01000705.1 GCA_007133715.1 Planctomycetaceae bacterium | reverse complement strand
CGCCTGATCCCCCAAAAAAACGGAACCCTGCATAGAAGCAGGAACCGGTACGCCGCACAACGCGAGGACCGTGGGCGGAAAATCGACAAAGCTCACCAGACGATCCGTGGTCTCGCCCGCCGAAACCGGAGCCAGATGGCGCCATCGCTCGGGGAAACGGATCAACAGGGGAACATGCAATCCGGCATCGTGCAGACACCGCTTCCCACGCGGCATCCCCTTCCCATGGTCGGAATAAAAGAACACGATCGTATTCTCGGCCAGCCCGTCCGCCTCTAGCTGCAGAAGCAGCTCGTCGACTTCCCGATCCAGAGCCGCGATGCAATCCAGATATCGGCACCAAGCTTGGCGTGCCTCCGGGGTGTCGGGATAGTAGGGAGGCAGCGTCACGCGGTCCGGATCGGCCCGCTCCTCCGGCGGCAGCCCCGCACCGACCTGCTCCTCAAACTGCTCCTCCGGCCAGACACTGGTGCGCGATTGATGGGTCACCATGAAATTGAACACCGCAAAGAACGGCTGACCCGGCGCTCGGCCTCTCCAATGCGCGTCCGCCGAACTTTCGTCCCATCCGTCACGGATGTACGCGGCTTCATCCCGCAGGTTGTAATCCGTCTTGACGTTATTGGTACAGTAATAGCCCGCCTCGCGCAAATAGGCGGGGAACGGCCGGAATTCCGCCGGGATGGGAAACTGGGAACGTAGCCGCTGCGTCCCCAGCGAGGTGGCATACAGCCCCGTAATCAGCGTGGAACGGGCGGGCGAACATACCGAAGCCGTCGCAAACGCATGCGTGTATCGGACCGACTGACCTGCCAATCGATCCAGACGGGGGGTGTGAGCGTCCGCGTCACCATAACACCCCAACTGGGCGCTCATGTCCTCGGCCGTCAACCACAAGATGTTCGGACGCTCCTCGGCCGCTCCCAGGCCCGCGAGTTGCCCCAACAAACAAAAACCCCCTAAACAGACCATCAGACGGCGGAGATGGCTCATGTGAAGATCCCATGTACTGGGGGAAAGAATCCCCCGGAATAAAACCTGTTTCGGACTCGGTCAACGGGCGTTCGAACGACGCCTGCGACTCAAGTCCAAACGTTCTTCGATATCGTCCAGCCAGCGGGAATCGCGAAACTGTTGCTCCAATGCCCAGCGTGCAGCGTCAATGTCCACACGCACCTGCTCCTCCGAGCGGTCTTGGAAATCGGCGATTTCGGCGATCGTGAAACCATCGACCGTATGCAGCATCAGGCATTGCCGCTTGTGTCGCGGCACGTCCTTGAGCAACTGGTACAACTCGGTCTGTTTCGTCTCGACATCCAGATCGTCCCAGACGTCGGTTGCGGCCAAGCCGGGCAGCAGATCCCCGCGTTCCAAACGTTCTTGGTCCGTAGCCCACTCGGTCCAGACCGTGTGACGCGAATCGACCGGCTCCGCGTCGGGTTGCTCGATCCAATCGTTCAGCGACTCGAGCCCCGTGCCCGCGAACACCTCCTCGAGAATCTGCTCGGACAAGCCCAGCAGCCAGAGTTCCAGGGCGGTCTGTCGCGGCCGGAGCGGGAACTGCTCATAAGCACGTACCAACAACTCGTCCAAGACCTCGTCGGGCGTATCCAGGGCAGCCCGCATGCCAGAAGCCAGCTCGCGGATCCGCAGCTCCCTCCTCACGTAGGGGCGAAGCGAACCCACCAGCGGTGTGATGAATCCCAAAAAAACGTCCGCTCGCCCCGATTTGCGCCAAGCTTCCAAAAACGACGTCAAGCGGTCCAGATCGCGAGGCCGTGCCAGCGATTGCACGCTACCCGGGCGCAGCTCTCCCAGCTTGCCACGCAAATCGGCTAGCAAGTCGTGGATCCCCGCCGTACCGTCGTCCTGTTCGGCCAGCGAAATCAGCGTCTGACCCCGCACGTGCAACGCGGCCTGAAGATTCCATGCGGGACACATGTCGCGGCGGGAAACCGTCAGCTGCAATCGCGACGAGTTGATGCCAAACGTGGCCAACTCCGCCTGCAAACCCTGCCAACCTTCCTGCCAAGCCCGTTGAATGGATTCCTTCTGTTCCCGGTCGCACCCGAAATAGTTCCATGACACCCGCATCGCTGGCTCCTCGACAGCAACTTGCCCGGCAACCCCGCGACCGTTCGCCACGGGGGTGCACTGTACCGCATCGGCACTTGCCGTTGCTCCGCTGTCTTCATTGTACCTTCCCCCAGCGCCGCGAGCCATGCGCCGCAAGGGCAAGTTCCTTCAAGAGGTCGACGAGTCCCGGGCCTCGCTCGCGTCCGGCTCGCCCGTGGCTGCCTGCGTATCCAGCGGTTCCACCAGCTCCTCACAGATGTGCTCTTCCTCCAACGGCCCATAAGACCAACTCGAGTTGGCCGAGCGGATTCCCACTTCGACCGTGCGATTGAAGTTCCCCTCGATGGTCCAGGTTTGATTCAGCGCTTCATCGTGTGCCAGCAGCATGAAGCTGTGCCCGGGAACTCGCACATAATCGCCGTGGATACCGCGTTCCCGAGCGAACAAGGGGATCAAGCCACCGTTGCGAAAGGGAGTAATCGCGCCAAACAAACGCGCCAGATTCGCAAAGCCACTTTGCGAGTTGACGGTCGAGGCGGCTGCGGCCCAGCGATAAAACTCCACGCAGTCCATCCGGTAGCGGGCGTTGCTTCGCCAGCCACGCTGCCGGTAATAGAACTCGCGAAACGCTCGCATCACCATCCGCTGGCGACCACGCTCCAGGCGGCCTTCCCCTCCGGTCGCCACATAGTACGGCAGCGAAATTCGGCCGACAACCGATTCGTCATCGTATTGTTCCGATTCCAAGTGCAGATTGACAAACAGACGGTACACCTTACCAGGCCGTACAAACGGGGGTTCGCCGTTCTGATCCGCAATCTCCAACATCCCCACCAACCCGTTGCTCTCGGACGGGTCCAAAGGCGACAACGGGATCGTCTTGACCAACGTACTCTGCGAATTGCTCAGATCGGTGATCTTCACTTGCGCAACCAAAGGCCGCGCGGCCTGGACCACCCGCTCATCCCGGCCCCGCAAAAACACCCGGATCCGGTCGCCAAAGGCCAGCTGGGGATCGCTTGCCGCGTCATAACAGTAATCCAGGTTCAAGGATCGGATGCCCGCAGAATCGGGGTCCGATTTCGGGGCAATTTGAACCCGCCCCGACGAACGGTTCGTGTTCGAAAACAGGCCCCGCTCCCGAAGCGATTGGAGCGGACGGCGCCGTGGCCATGCGCTTACGGAATCGGCGAGTACCAAAAGCGAGAGGACGAACACGATCGACAGGTTGAACCATCTCAGTTGCATCATGTTGACTTCTTTCTCTAAAGGCCTTCTAGCAAAAAGCCCCTCATGGGCAACAATTAAATCCCTAAAGGTGCTATTATTGGTTGCCGCTACGCGGAAAGCATCAAGCCGAACTCGCGCGGGTAAACCTCGGGTGGGCATTACCCTCGCCGCGAAAAACCCAAGCTTGGTTCTTCGCGGAAGGGCAGGCGGGCACGATTCTTGTTGTGATCGGGAGGTCAGTGGCTACCCGGCAGGGTCACTGCCACCGAACAGTCAATCCGAAAAATCTGTTCCTATGGTGGGATGCCAACCGTTGGTTGGGGTATTTGGCAGGTCAGGCAAGGGGTTCCGCAAGGCGGAGGATTCAGCCTGTCCAGCGTAATTTACCAAGCTTGCAATGGGCTGGCGAGCGGGTGCGGGAGATTTTTTCGATTTTTTTCGAATTATCCGGTTCTGTGGTTTCGGAGCTTGCTAGGTGCCTGCGGGCACCCGGCTCGCCAAATCGCCGCTTTTCGTGGTTGCTTCTCGGAGGCTCTCCCAGTAAAGTGCGGCTTTGGCATCCATCTCTGCCGCCAAACGGAGTTGCCGGGTGGGCGGTTCCGGGGGCGGTGCCCCTATTCGAACGTGCGAGCTGCTGCCGTGAAAACGTTGCTTGCCTCTTTGCTGTTGGCTCTACCCGTCTGGCTGGTCGCCGCCCGCGATCTGCAGGCGGCGGATCTTTACGTCGATAACCGCCTGGGTGACGACCGGTTCGATGGCTCGCTGCCCTCTCCCGACGACTCGGGGAGCGGCCCCTTTCGCAGTATTGGTCGCGCTCTCCGAAACAGTGCGGCCGGTCACCGCGTCCATATCGCCAATACGGGCCAGCCTTACCGGGAAAGCCTCACGTTGCAAGGCCCGCAGCACAGCGGTTCGGCTCGGCGACCCTTCGAGTTGATCGGCAACGGGGCCGTCCTGGACGGTTCCGCTCCCGTCCCGGCCGAAGCATGGCGGCACGATCGTGACGAGGTTTACCGTTTTCGCCCCCTCAAAATGAGCTTTCAGCTGCTGTACTTGGACGATGTGCCCGCCGAACGCGTGCCGGTGGACCCGGATGCGACGCAACGACCCGAACTCGAACCCCTGCAATGGTGCTTGTTTCAACGGCACATCTACTTCCGGCCCGAGCCCGATAACTTGCCGAACGACCACTCCGTGAGCTACAGCGGGTTGCCTGTGGGGATTACCCTGTATCGCGTTCGCAATGTGGTGGTGCGGGGACTGACTGTCCAAGGCTTCCAACTTGATGGAATCAATGCCCATGACGGGGTCAGTGAAACCACCTTAAAGGACGTGATTGCTCGCGGTAATGCGCGAAGCGGGGTTTCCGTGGGCGGCGCTTCGCAGCTGATGATCCAGGAATCCACGCTGGGGGACAACGGGGCCGCCCAACTGAGAACCGAAGGTTTCTCCCAAACTCGCGTGATTGCCTCGACCCTGCTGGATCACACGGCGCCCGCCGTGTTGCATGAAGGCGGCCACGTCCAGATTCAGGAGGCGCCCCGTACCAACCAGGGGCGTTGAGCTGCCGCGACCCATCGCACATCCAGCTCGCCATCCCCGAACCCCAACGGGGATCCCCGTCAACGCGGCCGCACGTTTCGACAAGCGTTTCGGTGCTCCGGCTGCGCGTCCCATGTCCTCGGCCCGCCATTTTCCTACACGCCTCCCTCTCGCACGTCGCCGGTCAAATCGGCATGCGTTACGAAGCCTGCTGCTGTTCCGCTTCATCCCATAACTGATCCACTTCTCGCCGCCGAGACCAATAGTAGATCATCCCGATCACGGCGATCACGATCGTCATCATCCGGTAGGCCAGCGCGACCAGGATCCCGTCTTCCGCCCGTATGGCCGGCAGGACCGCATAGAGCCGGTCCATGGCCAATTCGAAGGTCCCCAAGCCACCGGGGGTCAGCGGCAAGGCGCCTGCCACCATCGAAAGAGGAACGATGATCGCATGCTCTCCCAAGCTGGGAACGACCTCGAGGACAGCCCGGGCAACCATTGCCAATGAGAAGACGAACATCATGTGCGTCAAGAAACTGATCCCCAGAGTGGTCAACAGCACGCCCGGCCGGCTGCGGTAGACTGCCACCGAAGCGACCAAGCCCCGTATCGCCCCCCCTAATTTAGGAATGCAGGTAGTTTTGGCCAGCAGCCATTCACTCGGGTGACGCGGCACCAAAAGCACGGTCAGCAGCATCAGACTCAACGCGGTAACGCCCAGAGTCATATCGCATATCCCTTGAATTATGGGAGCACTTTCAGCGGGTGCGGCCACCAGGATGGCCGTGCTGGTGATCAACAGCAGGGCGACCATTCCCACCACCCGATCCATCAGGACCGAGGCGACCGCTTCGGCCCGCCGACCGGGCTGTTCATGGGCCAGAAACACGGCTTTGAACACATCGCCCCCTACATTGCCCCCCGAGATAAAGGTGAGCAAGTGCCCCAGGAAGCCCAGCCGGAAAGCGTCGGCCAATGGGAAGGGCAGGCTCAGGGCTCGCACCAATAGGTGCCAGCGGATGAAGGTAATCACCGTCGCGGCGAACGAGAGCGAAAAACCACCCGCCAGGGGCAGCCAATTCTCGCGCTCCCGCAGTAAACTGGCCGCCTGATCGCGATCGACCTGCCACAGCAACCAGAGAATGATGCCCAGCGGAATTCCGACCTTTAGCAGCAGGATGAGACGTTTCTTGTTCAAAGCGATCCGATCTTCAAAAAACCTCGCTCCGCACGTCCTTGACAGTGTCGGGCAAGACTGTTAGTTTAAGGGCGTTTGACGGGGGCCACCTTCCCATTTGCCCCGGTCGGATTGGGGGATTAGCTCAGTTGGGAGAGCGCTTGAATGGCATTCAAGAGGTCGAGGGTTCGAATCCCTTATCCTCCACT
>SLMF01000631.1 GCA_007133715.1 Planctomycetaceae bacterium | reverse complement strand
GCAAGCTTTTTCCGTTTTTAAGGATTTGCAGATGACTCGACGGATTTCTCGACGACGCCTGTTACAAGCGGCAGCGGTAGCAGCCGCTCCTTTGGTCCTGCATTTCCACGCCCGACCACTGGCATGCCATTCCGATTATCGAGGCATGCCAAGCGGGCAAGGATGTGTATTGCGAAAAACCGCTGACCTTGACCATTCGGGAAGCCCAGCGGACGATCGACAGTTCCGTGCTCAGCCCGCGTGGGGTGCATAATCACTTTCCGTCCTGGCGCGCCTATCGCGAGTACTCGGGGGGCGGGCACACCGACATGGGAGCCCACCATTACGACATCGCCCATTGGGCTCTGGACCTGGACCATACCGGTCCGGTCGAAATCATTCCGCCGGAGAATCCCGAGTCGGGCCGCGGGGTCCGCTACCGCTATGCGACCGGGGTGGAAATCGAACATGGGGGCCCGCAAGGGTGCGTGTTCTATGGCACCGAGGGCCAGCTGCACATCGGCCGCGGGGTCCTGACCAGCGATCCGGCCAGCATTGTGGAAGAGCCGTTGGGTGAGGACGATGTCCACTTGTTCCGCTCGCCCGGCCATCATCGCAACTGGCTGGATTGCATCAAGAGCCGGGAGCCCTGCGTGGCGCCGGTCGAGGCGGGTGCGCGGACGGTGACCGTGATCCATCTGGGCAACTTGGCCTACTGGTACGGCCGCCGTTTCCAATGGGACCCGGAGAACTGGCGGTTTGTGGACGACGAACAGGCCAATGCCGAGCTGCGGGATCGGCCGCGCCGCGACCCTTGGCAATTGCCCGAGGTGTAAGGCAGCGCCCGGTTCGGAAAACTCGGGCCACACCTCGGGCCACGTGAGCCCGGGAGCCTAGACAAACCGGGTGATCCCGGGCACGGGCAAGGGGTAATGGCCGTCTTCATCCGGTAGCGCCGGGGGGTCCGCGTCCATCGCAAGCGTCTCGGGCGCGACCACGTGGTCCGAATGAAACGCTTGTTCCCAGCTGATCTGCTGGCCCGTGTAGCTGGCCCAGGTGGACATGATGGCCAGCAGGCTGCTGCGGGCCATGTACAGCGAATTGTTCAGGGGCTGGGCGTTGCGGATGGCGGAAAACAGCGCCACATGTTCGAGATCGAAGCGATTGCTGGGGCGGCCCGGATACTGCCAGTTCGTTTCACCCTCGATACGGTAGTTCAACAGGTCGCACCAGCCCTTGGTGCCGAAAAAGCGGTCGCTGATTCGGGGCATGCAGCCATCCTGTTGGCGGCAGTAGGAATGCAAGCGGGTCCCGTCGGCGTATTCGAAGACCGTGGCATGATGATCCCAGGCATCTCCGTACTGAGGTCCGACGCGAGTCTGCCGCCCGCCGGTACCCCAGCAATGCAGGGGAGGTTCGTCATGCAGTGCCCAGGCCGCTTTGTCCAGATTATGCACGGCGTTCAAACCGGGCAGATCGCAGGCCAGCCAGAAGAAGTTGAACCAATCCTGCAACTGGTACTCCATTTCCGTCCAGCCAGCTTGGCGGGCGCGGGAGCGCAACGAGCCCGTATTGCAGACCTCTTCGATACTCACGATGCGGCCGATCGCCCCGTCATGCACGCGTTTCATCGTTTCCTGGACACCCGTATCGTAGCGCCAGGCCAGTCCGGAGACGACGGACAGCCCCTGTTGTTCGGCCAACCGTCCGGCTTCCAGCACCTTTCGCACGCCCGGCGGGTCCACGGCATGGATCTTCTCGCAGAACACGTGTTTGCCCGCCTGGACGCAAGCCTTCAGATAATGGGGATGGAAGAAGGTGGGCAGGGCCAGCAGGACCACGTCCACGCCGCTGGCAAGCACCTGTCGGTAGGCATCCAGTCCCACGAAACACTGTTCGTCCGGCACGTTCACGCGTTCCCCGAACCGCTCGCGGAGCCGGGCGCGACTGGACTGGACCCGTTCTGGCAGCACATCGGCCAGGGCGACCAGTTGGGAGTGGGGGTCGGCATCGAGGGCATTTGCCGCGGCCCCGGCCCCGCGTCCGCCACAGCCGATCACACCGATATTCAAAATGTCGCTGCCGGCGGCATGGGCTGATCGGCCCAGCGAAAGGGGGGCGGCAGCCGCGGCAATTACCGAGGATTTGAGGAACTCGCGGCGATTGGCAGGGGCTCGAGACGTAGGCATGGGGTGACTCCTGGATCACATTTTGGGGCGGTACGCGAAGCCGCAACTGGTTCGGGCTGATCTACCCGCGGCTGGTCGAGCAGAGTATACCAAACGTGGGACAGGCTGTGTGTCCGAAGCGCGCATCGGCGAGCCGCGACTTTGCGCGCGGCCTGCCAGGGTGTAGGATAAGCGGTGCTCAGGCCCGCTGCGGTGCTACCGCGCGCGGCTGGGTTTGTCCCTTTGTAGGGCGGAATTCATTCCGCTCCCGCGAAACGGTATTGAAATCCGTTCGATGACAAACCTGCCCGCGCGCGGTATGTGTGTCAGCACGCCGGGGCTGAGGTGAGTTGCCGAGACATCAGGAGTCGTCGATCGTGAAACACGTGATTCGGGTGATCGTCCCGGGGTTTTTGGCTGGCTGGCTGGCGTGGGGAGCCTGTTTCGTGCGGGCCGCCGAACCACCGCCGCTGCCACCCGCCACAGCGTCCCAGCTGCCTCCGTGGCGGGGCTTCAATCTGCTGGAGAAGTTCCAGCGGGATCGGGATGCGCCGTTCCGCGAACAGGATTTCCAGATCATTCGCGAACTGGGCTTCAACTTCGTCCGCTTGCCCATGGACTACCGCATCTGGATCGAAGACGGCGATTGGAACCGTTTCCGGGAACAACCGTTGCGGGAGATCGACCAGGCCGTGGCTTGGGGCGAGCAGTACGGCATCCATGTCCAGCTGAATTTCCACCGGGCGCCGGGCTACACCGTGGCGCGCCCGGCGGAAGCGAAGAGTTTGTGGGAGGATGGCGAGGCCCAGCGGGTGTGCGCCGCGCACTGGGCGATGTTCGCGCGCCGCTACCGCGGGATTCCCAACCCGCGATTGAGTTTCAATTTATTGAACGAGCCGGCCGAGATCGAACCGGAAGTGCATGGTGCGGTGGTGCGGAAGTTGGTGGCCGCGATTCGAGCGGAAGATCCCGATCGGTTGATCGTCGTGGACGGCCGTTCTTGGGGCCAGCGTCCGGCTCTGGAAGTGGCCGACTTGGGGGTAGCTCAGGCGACGCGGGGCTACACCCCCTCGGACGTCACGCACTACCGGGCCAGTTGGATGCAGGGGGCCGACCGCTTCCCCACGCCGCGCTGGCCGCGGGTGCAGGGCGATGGTACGCTGTACGCGCCGCACAAAACCGATGTGGACGACGAAGCTCGCCGACCGCTGGTAATTGCCGGCCCGTTCGACCAGGCGGCCGAATTGCGGATGCACGTGATGATTGTTTCTGACCAGGCCACTCTGGTCGTCCGCGCCGACGGGCAGACCGTGTGGGAGAAACGCTTCGTCTCTGGTCCCGGCGAGGGCGAATGGAAGCATGCCGAGTATCGCGAGGCCTGGAACATTTATCAGAACACCTATGACCGCAGTTACCGGGCGGAGATTCCCGGCGGAACCCGGCAGGTGGAGCTGGCCGTGGTCGGCGGCGACTGGCTGCAGATCAGCGAACTCGGCCTCCGTCTGCCCGAGTCGGAGGAGGACACGGTCACGCTCCGCCCCGGCTGGAATCGCCCCACCGCCCAACTCCGGTATCAGCCCGCCGCCCCGGGCGGACCGTTCCTCGGTGACATTCAAGAGGACCGGCAGTGGTTGTGGGAAACCACCATCGAACCTTGGCGGCAAGCCCAGCGGCAAGGCATCGGCGTGATGGTGGGCGAATTCGGTTGTCATCGTTATACGCCGCACCCGGTGGTGCTGGCCTGGATGGAAGACTGCCTGGAGAACTGGCAGCGGGCCGGTTGGGGCTGGGCACTCTGGAACCTGAGGGGTTCGTTCGGCATTCTCGACAGCGGCCGCGAGGATGTCGAATACGAGGACTTCCACGGTCATCAACTGGACCGCGAGCTGCTCGAATTGCTGCAACGTTATCGCTGATCTTCCCTGTCGACGCGGTCGCCCAACCTTGAGGAACCCCTGTGCTCATTCTGTTGACCAATGACGACGGCATCCACGCCCCCGGCTTGGCTGCCCTGGAACACGAACTACGCCAGTTGGGCGACGTCCAGGTGGTTGCCCCGGCTCATGAACAGAGCGGGGTGGGGCATTCGATTACCTTCCTGACTCCGCTGGTCTGCCGGGAGGTGTATGCCGGCCCACGTCGGCGCGGCTGGGCCGTCGAAGGCAGCCCCGCAGACTGCGTGAAGATCGGGATCTTCGAATTCTGCTCGCAACGCCCCGATCTGATCGTCAGCGGCATCAACGGCGGGTTGAATGCCGGGATCAATGTGCTGTACTCCGGCACCGTGGCGGCGGCCATCGAGGGCGCGTTCTTCGGGATCACCAGTGTGGCGGTCTCGCTGGAATTCGACGAACACGCCGAATTCGACCGGGCCGCCCGCATTGGCCGCCAGATCATCGAACGGATCCTGGCCGCCCAGCATGCGGCGGCCCAGCTGTACAACATCAACATCCCCACCGCGGCGGTGCGGGGAAAACCCGAACTCCGCACGGTGCCGATGAGTGTCGAGCGTTACGGTGAGCATTTCATCAAGCGGCAGGACCCTCGCGGTCGCGACTATTTCTGGGCCACGGGCGAGCCGCCACCCCGCCACGTGCATCACGAAACCGACCTCTCCGCCCTGGAAAAAGGTTTCGTCACCCTGACGCCCTTACAATACGACATGACCCATCACGAAACCTTGCGGGAGATGGAGCAGTGGCAGTTGGATTTGCCCTGACCCGAATTTCCCCGCTCCGCTTCCATCCCGACGGCTCGATCAAGCGGGTCGATATTTTCGAGGCGGCGGTGCGGGACGAGGCTGGAGAGGCCCTAACCGTCGGCTGCTGCAGGAAACACGAACAGCTGGACCTGCTCGCGTTCGGCCGGATGATAGCGGGCGCGTGCCTGTTCCAGCAGCTGGGTTTGCCAAGCAGCGTCCGCGACGGGTACGGCCCCGTTGCGTTGGAACAATTGTTTGGCTCGCACCGCAGCGGTCACCGCCGCCACGTGCCGCTCGCCCTGCTGACGAAACCGGCTGAGCGCTTCGGACAGCAGTAATTGGCCGTGCTGGGAATCGTGGTGGTTCTCGCCGATCACAAATCCGCCGATCAAAACCGCCTGTTCGACTCCGGCAATCGGGGTCGCGTGCAGTTTGCCGATCAGCACCTCGCGGTGGGTCAACACCAGGGTGCGGTTCAACAGGAGCTGCAGTTCCGCCCGGTTCAAGGGCTTGACGTAGGGGGTTCCTCGAGGAGTCCTGTAGCGTTGCGACTCGGCATGCAGGCGTCCGATTTCCGCCAGGTCACGGGTGTCGGCATAGTCCACGTGGTGGCGCTGCTGGCGTTCGATCATGGTCCCCACGCCGGTGCGGGTGAGTATTTCCTCCAGCAGTCGGGAATAAGAAACCAAGTGGACCTGGGCGACGTTTCCCGCCACGGCCCGGATGCTGGCATGGACCGCGGGGATCCACCGCTGGTCCAGAGCGAAGCGTCCCTGGTGATCACGTTGTTGGAGCAGGCAGAGCAATTGTTCGAGATCTGCGAAGCTCAATTGCTGAGCGCCGCCTTTGGGACGTGGCAGGAAGATCCCGTCGGTGTGGCTGAGGAAGATCAGTTTTCGCGCCTGCAATTCCACGGCCAGCTCGGCGGCCAGGGCGATGGAAGGCACGTGCAGGAAATGATTCCGCTCATCCCGTCCGCCGAAGCCGAGGAGGGCCAAGCGTCTTTGGTTCAACACCGCTCGGATCCGATCCCGTTGGAAGCCGGTGGCGATTCCGGTGGCCTCATGGCCGATCCGCCGCTCGGCACGCACCACGGATTCGGGGAGCAGGTCCAAATCGATCGGGAGGGACTGGCCAAGTCGCACCAGCGTAGCCGCAATTTTCTCGCGTTCTTCGCGGAGCCGAGGCAGTGCGTTTTGGGGGGCCGTCATGCGGTTCGTGGCCGGGTGGCGACGAGCACCGAAGCGGTCGTGAAGCTCTTGTTCAAAGGCGGTCGGTTTACCGAACACCAACACGACCCGGATCCGGTGCTGCAGGAGGTCGCGGATTCCCCGCAACACGGCCAGGCTGGTCTGGGTGTTCTCGACGGCCTCCGCCTCGGCCTGGATCACGAAGGTTTCGT
>SLMF01000112.1 GCA_007133715.1 Planctomycetaceae bacterium | reverse complement strand
GGTGGGGGGGTGGGTTCATCCGGTTCGCCTCGTACTCGTACTCAGCATCGCGGTACTCGTACTCGATCGACTCCTTCGCCGAGGTCTGCCGCGACGAAGGCGACTGTGATTTCTTCGCAGATACTAACGCCGGGAAATACCTGCGCCTTGCCGGGACGAATACTTGCACGGTAACGTCGCCCAACGGCTGACTCGGCCGGGCCTCTACCTCCCGAAGCGTGGGATCGGCAAAGAAAGAACGGAGCCGAATGACGTTGGCCACCGGTTCCAAGACAACCGAAAAAACGGGAGGCTGGTGCCTTGACGCTTACATGAAAACCCGACAGTAATTCGTTTGCAGGTCCCTGCGGATCGGGGATAAATTGACCGTCCCCGTGGGGAGTTTTGAGTTGACGGGGAAGAGCCCCCAGGTGAAGGCGTTGCGAATGCCCCTCAAATTTAGTACACGGTTATCGCCGGGGCGTGGCGGTCGGCGACCGCCGCCGAACTACCTCGCGCGTTCAGTACAACGCAAACTCCTGCTTTTAGGGGGGGCTCTGTTTTTGGTGCTGCTGCTGATGCAGGAGGCGCGGAAACCGGAATCGTGGCACTGGCTGTGGGCCTTGCAAGAACAAACGGCAGCTGTGCCGCAGGACGAGCTGCCGGATACGCGGGTGCGAGACACGGAGCGACGGAGTGACACGTGGGTCGAGCAGGGGCGTTTGGTATATGTCGAGCCGGGGGCGGCGGGGCCGTCGCCGCCTGCGTCGACGCCGGAAACCGAACCGGATGTATCTGCCGAGTTCCCCCAGCCCTCGCCACAACAGCGAGCCCGCCGAGATGCCTGGAACCAGCAGTGGAATTCGCTGGAACACGAGCAGCGCGAGCTGCTGATGCGCGGTTTGCGCCAAGGGCGACTCGGCAAGCCTCTGCAAGCCGACGCCTCCGCTGACTGGTACGAGGTGATTGCCACCATCGATCAGGGCTGGCAGCGTTATTTAGCGGCAGCTCGTGAGTCGATCTCGCGTGCCGATTCGGCGCTGACGGATGCCGAAACGCAAGGCTGGACGGCGGTGATTGACACCTTGGCCGCGGAGTGGCAGGACGAGTTACACCCCGCGCTGGCGGGATTGACTCCGGCGGAACCATCAAGCGAGCAGACGCAGACTGCGCTGCGCGCGCTGCAATCGACCTTGGACGGGATGCTGTTGCAGACGATCGCCGACAATACGGTCTTTCGCCCGGCGGAGAAGGACATCTGGTTCCGCCTGCTGGAAGATTTGGCGGAACGGGAACTCAGCGAACTGCGGCAGAATTCCACCGGCCCGGTCGGATTCGTCCAACTGGTTCGTCAGCCAGACCAGTATCGTGGCCAGTTGGTGACCATCCGGGGTACCGCTCGGCTGGCCCATTATCGTTATGCCCCCGAGAACTTTTACGGGATCTCCGGCTATTACATGGTGTGGATCCAACCGGTGGCCTCCAATTCACCGATTGTGGTGTATTGTCTGGAGCTGCCGCCGGAGTTTCCGGATGTCCGCGCGAGGGAACGGCAGGGCCTGACTCCGGAATTGGATGAAGATCTGGAGGTGACGGGTTACTTTTTCAAGCGTTGGGCCTACCGGGCACAGGATGGGACGCGTCTGGCCCCCTTGCTGCTGGCCAAGTCGCCCAGCTGGACCGCTCGACCGCTGCCGCTCACGGATCGTGGCGCCCTTCCGGGCTGGGGCTATTGGGTACTTATGTTGGGTGGAACCGCTTTGTTTGGGGTGGGCTGCGCCGGTGGTTTGTACTGGTTCAGTTCTCGGTCGCCCCGCCCGCCGCGGCGGGCCGCAAACCGCCTTTCAGGAGAACGACACGAATGAGATGGTTGGGGCAGGTGGAGCTTGTTAATCGCCGCTTCTCGGGTACTCTTATCGTGGCTTGCCTCGCCCTGGGGCTGGTCCCTGGCTCCCTTGTTCCGGCGGACCAGCCCGCTCCGTCGGATGTCCCGCCGATCCAATTGGGAGAGCGTCTGCCTTGGGAAAGGACGCCCGATCTTTCGGTACCGACCGCACCCCGTTTGAATGGTCCGCGCGACCTGCTGGCTTTGTTCGATATCGATGACAGCCACCTGCAGCAGCTTCTCGACGGTCGCCCCTTGGTGACCGACGAGGAAGAGATTCTGGGCAAGCTGCTGTTCCGTCTACCCCAGTTTGGTCGGGAACGTTTGGAGGCTTGGCAGCGGGAGCCGGTGTGGGGGGAAGAGCTGCAGGCCGCGTTGGACGACTACCGCTTTCAGATCGTGGCAGTCCAGGGTCGGGCGCGGCAGGTCCAGCGGGTCACACTGCCGCCGGAAATGGCCCTACGGCTGCAATTCGATCACTATTTCGTCGTCGATTTGGAAGTTGAGCAGGCTGCGGAGCCGGTCCAGGTGGTGTGTCGCGATGTCCCCCAAGCATGGCAGGAACACGACACGTGGGATGATCCGGCAGCTTTCCTGGGACTGTTCTTGAAAACGGGAGAGGGAACTGCGGGCAGGGCGACGGTGTATTTTGCCGCGGAACGGGTTGCTTGGCTGCCCGACCGGGTCGATCCGCAGCGGGGGATCACCGCGGAACAGGTGCTGCTCGGGGAACTCGGAATGGACGCGGGGCTGTGGGACCAGGTTCGGAAAACGAATGCCCGCCGCTTGTTGGCGGCGGACCACGAGGCCTTTTATCAATTGTTGGTGGCAGCCGATCGAGCGCGGGGTGATCGGTTAGCGGACCAGTCGTCGCAGCCTTTGGATTTGGCCGCCGTTTTGAACCAGCCGCGGAGCCAGCAGGGTCGGCTGATCCGGTTCGACGCCACCGCCCGCCGGGTCCAGAAAATCCTGGTCGAAGACGAATCCGTTCAACAGCGGTTCGGAATCCGGCACTACTACCAGATCGATCTGCTGCTGCCGCTGGGCGACCAGGAAGTTCGCTTGGCCGACCATCGTGAGCAAGGCGAGACGCCCGTATTTCGCAACACGTATCCGGTCCATCTGTGCGTATTGGAGCTGCCGCCCGGGTTACCGGCCCTGCCGGAAGTCAATCAGAACGTGCGGGTCACCGGATTCTATTTCAAGCTTTGGGCCTACCGGACGGATTATGTCCAATCCTTTGGTCCGGATCGTCAGCAGCTGGGCCCCCTGTTTGTTGGCCCCCCGCCTCAGGTATTGGTACGGCTGTCGACCTCGCATCCCGTGTGGGGCTGGCTGGGCGGAACCGCGTTCCTGGCCGTGCTGGGTATGATCGTCCTGACCAGCTGGTTTTACCGCCGCAGCGATCAGCAGGCCGAAGCTCGTATCCGGCGAAAGTACCACAATCTGGACCCCCACCGCTCGCTGGACGAATTGATTCCCGACGTTCCCGCCACTCCCGATTTCAGCCATCTCGAGCCGACCGCGAGCGACCACGCCCCCCTGGACGAAGCGGACGATTCGCAAGCCGACGGCTAGTGCCCATATCACGGCGCGACAAATCCGCGAAACCCTACTCCCGCCTCGACCCCGCACCATCTATACTACGCTGCGTCAAAACTATCACAGGGTGGCTGGCCGCCAACCAAATTCGAGCTATCGCTCGGCTGGCATTGGTCCGCTCCCGTTGGTCGCTCACTTTGTCGAAGAATAAACGATCCTGGACAGTAGTAGTACAGAAAGGATGTCTATGCCATCAGCCGTCACCCAAACCGCGCTGGAAGGTCTTCCGGTGCGACGCGGTAAAGTTCGCGATATCTATGACCTGGGCGATCGTCTGCTGCTGATCAGTACCGATCGGATCAGCGCCTTTGATTGGGTGCTGCCCACCCCGATTCCGGACAAAGGCCGGGTGCTGACGCAAATCAGCGCCTTCTGGTTCGCCCGGCTCGAGACGAATAACCATTTGCTCTCGCTGAATCTGGATGAAGTCGACCTGCCTCCGGGAACGGATCGCGAGTCGCTGGAAGGGCGGAGCATGGTGGTCCGCAAATGTGAAGTGGTCCCGATCGAATGTGTGGTGCGTGGCTACCTGGATGGCTCGGGCTGGAAGGAATACCAAGAGAATGGTTGCGTTTGCGGGATTCCCCTGCCCTCGGGACTGCAGCAAGGGGCCCGGCTGGATCCGCCCATCTTTACACCGGCGACCAAGGAGGAAACGGGCCACGACATCAATATCTCGTTCGACCAAATGGTGCAAATCGTCGGCGCAGAAACCGCTCAGGAACTCGCTCAACGTAGCGTGGACCTATACCGCAGTGGGGCAGAACAGGCCCTCCGCGAAGGTATCATCATCGCCGATACCAAATTCGAATGGGGCTGGTTCGACGGGCGCTTGATCCTGATTGATGAAGTGTTGACGCCTGACAGCTCCCGCTTCTGGCCGGCCGATCAATACAAAACGGGTGGAAGTCAAGCGTCCTTCGACAAGCAGTTCGTGCGAGATTATTTGATTACCACCCAGTGGGATCGCAACAGCCCGCCGCCGGAACTGCCCGAAGAGATCGTGCGCCAGACGCGAGCCAAGTATATCGAAGCGCACGACCGGTTGACCGGCAAATCTTTCCCCTGGAAATAACCCCGGGCTATTCCGGGATCGGATCCCCGCGACGGACGGTACGGCCTTCCCAAACCGCCGTGTCCGTCTCGGGGTCATAGGTCAGTACACGATGCGCGCTGCCCGGGACCGGCGGACGATCGATCTCGGGCAACCACTGCCGATGCTCGCGGATCACCGATTCCCAGCGCGGATCCCCTGCTAAATTGTCCCACTCGTGGGGGTCTTGCTGCATGTCGTACAGCTCTTCGCTGCCGTCGGCATAACGGATATAGCGCCAGCGCTCGGTACGCACGGCGTGGTTCCCCTGATTGTGCGAGGTGATCGCAGGCCAAGCCCGCGGGGCGTCCGCATCTTCCAATAAGGGCACCAAGCTGCGTCCCTCCAGATCATCGCGGGGCGTGGCCTGGCACAACGCGATGAGCGTCGGATAGATATCCAACAGTTCGACAGGCCGTTCGCAACGGCCACCCGCGCTGATCCCCGGTCCGGCAAAGACCAAAGGTACCCGGGTGGAACGCTCCCACAACGTATTCTTGCCCGTAATCAGCTTTTCACCCAAATGGTAGCCGTGGTCGCTCCACACCACGACAATCGTGTTGTCGGCGTGACCGGTCTCGTCCAAGGCATCCATCAAACGTCCGATTTGGGCGTCGATAAAACTGGTGCAGGCCAAATAGGACCGGACCAGATTCAGCCACTGATCGTTTTCCCGAACCCATCGCAAGCGGGGTTCTGGAAGATGCCAGTGTAAGTACCACGAAAAATGGGGCGTGTTGTCCCGGTCGTCTTCCCGGATCGGTGGCAACAACCGCTGGTCGTCCGGATACAAATCGAACCAGGGCTGCGTGGCATAGCAAGGCACGTGCGGGAGGAAGAAGCCTGCGGCCAGGAAAAACGGTTGGTCCTCGGGCATGTTCTCCAGCTGCTCAATCGCCCAACTGGCAACGATATAGTCCTGTTTGTCTTCGTCGTTATGCGGGAAGACGCCCCAGTCCATCAGCGGGTGGTTACCCATCGGAGTCGGCGGGATCAGCTTCTCCTCGGGCCGGACGCCAATACCGCCCGGCGGTCCCCAGACATCGAATTCCTGCTGGCGCCGCTGGGGCCCGCCCGCGCCCCCGTGATAGACTTTTCCGGCGGTGAACGTGCGGTAGCCCTGATTGCGGAAGTGCTGCGGCAGCGTGACCCGATCCTCCCAGCACGGCACATCGCGGAACCAGGGGGCCAAGCCGTAGATGCCCGTGGTGGTCGGCCGCAATCCGAGCATCACACTGGTTCGCGACGGGTTGCACAGCACGCTTTGCACGTGGGCATTCAGAAACAACGTCCCCCGCTCGGCCAAACGGTCCAAGTGCGGCGTCTGGGCATGCGGATGGCCCATCGTCCCGATCCAATCATTCTGATCGTCAATCGAAATAAACAGCACATTCGGCCGCTCGACAGCTTGGTCCGCTCGAGCGGGCAGGACAAGAAAGGCGACAAAGGCCAGTGCAGCCAGCCGGTAACGCGTGTTCACAGGTCGGGTCTCCTATTTCTGGGGAGGAAAGAAGGAAGGGCCATGGCCCTGCAAGTGAGGCAACTCGCAGGAAATGATCTATCCTCAGCGCTGTGGCCGATCTCTGACCGAACCACCCCGCCGAACGGTGAACGGTGGCGGCGGGGTCGGAGACCCGCGCCGAACGCCGAACGGTGGCGGCGGGGTCGGAGACCCGCGCCGAACGCCGAACGGTGGCGGCGGGGTCGGAGACCCGCGCCGAACG